>DAOVGD010000098.1 GCA_030672555.1 Desulfobacterales bacterium | reverse complement strand
TGGAAAATTCCTGATTCTGCGTCAGGAGAGCTGGTGGAAAAGGGGCTCAGGTACGGAGAAAATCCAGGACAGGAGGCAGCTCTGTATATGCTGGTCAATGGGAATCTGGTTCTTGGGAAGTGTCAGTTCATTGACCCTGGTAAAGGGCTGGTGAGCGCTATTAGCGAGGCAGACATGATTCAGGCAGGAAAACACCCCGGGAAGACAAATCTTACCGATATCGACAATGGCCTGAATGTCATGAAGTACCTGATGAGTGAGCCGACCGCTGTTATACTCAAACACAACAACCCTTGTGGTGTAGCTTCTGCCGACGGTTTGGCCAAGGCCTACGCCCGGGCAAACCGCGCTGATCGCATCGCAGCCTTCGGAGGATGCGTTGTTTTTAACCGGGCCCTTGATATTGAGACTGCTGAATTGATCGGTGAAAATTACTTAGAAGTGGTGGCAGCTCCTGACTATGAAGAGGGGACGGTAGAGATTTTGAAGAAAAGTAAAAACCTCCGCATCGTCCGGATTGCAAGGATAGATCGTCTCCAAGAGTATAGCCAAATGCGTTTTGTCGATTTTAAATCGTTAATGGACGGCGGCCTAATTGTCCAGCAATCCCCTCACAATCGAATACGATCCAAGGAGGATTTTAAGATAGCGGAGACCACTTATAAGGGGAAGACGTACGGGATCAAAAGGGAGCCGACGGAAAAGGAATATTTGGATATGCTCTTTGGATGGTCCGTGGAACAGGGGGTTACTTCCAATTCGGTCCTCTATGTCAAAGATGGGGTGACAGTAGGGATCGGGACCGGAGAACAGGACCGGGTAGGTGTTGCTGAGATCGCTATTTACAAGGCGTATACAAAGTACAAAGATACCCTGTGTTACGACCGGTTTCAGATACCGTACAAAACCCTGGAGATGGAGATCGCCGACGGTAAAAGGCCGATGGGTGATAAGGAGGCCATTGACCAGGAGACAGAGGTAGCCAAGGCAGGGCTGATCGGAGCCACCATGGTTTCAGATGCCTTCTTCCCTTTTCGTGACGGAGTGGATGTAGCCATTAAAGAGGGGATTTCGGCAATCGTACATCCCGGGGGTTCATTAAGGGATTTTGAATCGATTCAGGCGTGCAACGAGGCATCCCCAAAGGTGACGATGGTATTTACCGGTCAGCGTGCGTTTAAACATTAAAAGGTTCGCTTTGCTTGAGGAGCGGCCTACGGCCTTGAGGACCGCTACGCTTGAGGTTTTGAAAAAATTCGAAATTCGAATATCGAAATTCGAAACAAATCCTAAATTCAAATATTAAATTTTCAAAACGTTATTCAGCCTTGCGCCGTACCATATTACTTGCTTGCTTGCGAATCAAGAGTACAAGCTTGCCAATCATGTTGTTTCGAATTTTGAGTTTTGGTGATTCGAATTTGTTTAGGGTTTCGTGCTTCGGATTTCGAATTTTATGATTCCTCGTCATTACGTTGCGGCTTAATATCTTTTTCTGTAAGTCTCTATGGAAAACCAAGAACCTCTAATTCAGTTCGGTCCTATCTACGCCCTGCCGATTGTTCATTATAAGATGGAATTTGCCGAGGCGGCCTGGCGTTCCTTTAAAACATTATCCCCCGATGCAATAGCCGTAGAACTTCCGGCCACACTCAGGTCATACATTGAGGCTGGAGTGAAAAGGCTCCCTGCTGTTTCTATTGTCTGCTATCAGACCAAAAAGGGGGATGTGGTCTATCTCCCGATCGAACCTGCAGACCCTATGTGCGAGGCGGTCCGTTGCGGCCTTGAGGCCGGCATTCCCGTTTTTTATATAGACCCGGACATTGATGAATACCCACAGTACCGTGAGCCTGTCCCGGATACCTATTCTGTGCATCGGTTGGGAGTGAAGACATATTACGATACCTTTCGCCGTCTTGCCGGTCCTGTTAAGGGGATCGAAGATAAAAGGCGGGAACTCGGCATGGCGTACGAGCTACAACAACTTGCCGGATCTTATAAGAAAATTTTTTTTGTCTGCGGGATGGCACATCTTGACGGAGTCAGGAACGCATTTGATACACCTCAAACCATCCCTCTTGGAAAGGTGAAACGCCTTGGCATAGGGCTTTTTAACCTTCATCCTGAATCTCTTCCGGAAGTCTTGTCGGAATATCCTTTTCTTTCTGCTGTATACGAATATAGACGCACGAGTCTGCCGGAAGTTCCGGATCAGACCCGTTGCACATTACGCAGAAGATACGGAGTCCTTGAGCTACTTTCCGGAGGAAAGGAGAACATGACCGAAGAAGAGGTCCTGGACGTCTCAGTCCGGCGAGTTGCTTGCAAAACAGGTATGGAACCTCTGGACCGGCAAAAAATTCATTATTACCTTTTCGAGGAGGCTGCCCGGCATTATCATCAGGAGACCGGCGAGTCGGTAGAACGATGGCAGAAGCGGACATTCTTTCGATTCTGCCGGAATTATGCACTGTTAGAGGGGAGCCTCCTTCCCGATTTTTACCAGCTCATAACATCGGCCCGAGGATGCGCTGATGATAATTTTTCCTACGCGCTATGGCGCCTTGGGTCATTTTATCCTTGGCAGTGCGAGGACTCGGAGCTTGCCACCATACGAATCAAAGGCGAAGACCTCTGGTTGAATACCCGAAAGATCAGGATACGACGCCGTATCCCCAGGATCAAGCGACATCCTGTCTCTGTCCCCAAAAAAAGACGCCTAAAAGAACAAAGGGCCGGCGAATGGTTAGAGGGTTTTTCCGATCCAAATATATGTTCGTATCCGGTTGAAGATATCGTAATCGAGGATTTTGGTAAATTTCTCAAGACAAAGGGCGGATTGCTCCTTTCTGAAGAACATACCAAAACGCTCCCCTTTGAGACAACTATTCTGGACGGGATCGACATACGCGAGACAGTGCGCCACATGTATGAAGGGCGAATCTACGTAAAAGAGTTTTCGCGGATAAAAGGTGGGGTCGGGTCTGTGCTGATAATCTATGATGAAGACAAGGAGAATAAAAGTTTTCCTTATACAATGACCTGGTTAGGAGAGCACGACCAGGAATCGGATATGGCATTTTATTCAACCAGTCCTTGGGACCATGTTGTGGGTCCAGGGATATGCCGATGTTCCTATGGCGGATTCCTTCTCAGTTATCCTCCACTTCGCATGACAGACATCTGGACCGATCCGGATTATTACTTTGCCAGGACAAAGGCCGAAAAACTCCTCTTGGCCGGGCTTGATTACAGCCTGGGAAAGTACGTAGTATATGTTGCGACGACTCCTCCACGATCTTTTCTTAAACAGATAGCTGCTCGGTGGGGAAAGCAGATAGTTTATATACCTATTGGACAGCTTTCCCCTATAAGGCTTAAAAAGATCCGCGTGTTTCACATCCTGATGGGAAAGGATAAGAGAGAAATGGCTCATGAGTATATTTGGTGATTTTTATGCTTCTCCTCTATACTATTGACTCAAGAATAGTATAGGTTACTTTGAACATTTGATAGTAGAAATCATAAAATTCGAAATCCGAAGCACGAAATTCGAAACAAATTCCAATGACCAAAATAGAAAACTCGAAACAGAGAAAATTCAGGAATCGAGGAATTGATGTTTTAAACATTTGATATTTGAATTTCAGATTTGTTTCGGATTTCGATATTCATTTGGATTTATTCAGTCTTGATGAGGAATATATATGGCTAAAAATAACGGCACATTTCGTCCCATAGTTGCTATAACCATGGGAGACCCTGTAGGGATCGGGCCCGAGATTATCGTGAAGGCGCTCGCAGAGCCTATTTTATATGAAATCTGTCGCCCTCTCATACTGGGAGATATGCGGGTATTGGCCCACACTGCCGAATGGCTCGGTTCCAAAGTGCGATGTCATGATCTTGAAAAAGAAGGGGCAGGGGTGTATAAATACGGCGCCATAGACGTATTGAACCTTTCCGATCTCAATCCTGAGACTCTCAATTATGGAGAGCCATCCCCTGCAACCGGCGCTGCAATGGTAAAATATATCACTGAAGCTATAGATATGGCTATGGAAGGGTCTGTAGGAGCAATTGCCACGGCCCCGATAAATAAACTCGCGATGCACACCGCTGGTTTTGACTTTGACGGTCATACAGAGATTCTTGCACAGAGGACCGGCACAACCGATTATGTGATGATGCTCGCGGGAGAACGACTCCGCGTATCTCTGGTCACAATACACTGTGCCCTATCAGAGGTGCCCCACAGACTCACTGCCGAAAAAATTTTTACCACAATTAGCATTACAGAAAAGGCGCTCCGGGAAAGATTCGGGATCAAGACACCCCGGATTGCTGTGGCCGCTCTGAATCCCCATGCCGGTGAAGGGGGATTATTCGGAGATGAAGAATCCCGGTTTATTTCCCCTGCGGTTCAAACTGCTCGGGAAGCTGGCATAAATGTTACAGAACCGCTCCCTCCGGACACGCTTTTTTACTATGCCCAAAAAGGGGATTACGATGCGGTAGTTTGCATGTATCACGACCAGGGGCTGATTCCATTCAAGATGGTCCATTTTTCTGATGGAGTAAACGTGACCCTCGGTCTTCCAATTATACGGACCTCCGTGGATCACGGGACAGCGTATAACATCGCTGGAAAAGGAGAAGCCGACCCCCGGAGCCTTATCGCAGCGGTCAGGATGGCTGCAGAGCATGGGATATTGCAAAATGAATAGGTCCCCAAAAAAAACATGGCACATTCAGAGGCATGATCCGGATCACGTGGATATGTTGGCCCGTTCCTGCGGCTGTCATCCGATTGTAGCGGGCATCCTGATCAATCGCGCCATTACAGATCCAAAAGAAGCTACAGACTTCCTTAATCCTTCGCTTGCCAATCTCCGCTCTCCGTTTTTGATGAAGAATATGGCAGAGGCCGTTGAACGGATCGTTACGGCTGTTGAAAAAGAGGAAAAGATCTTAATCTTCGGGGACTATGATGTAGACGGGGTCACCGGAACCACTCTTTTGCTGGAGTTTCTTTTAACCATGGGAGCGGATGTATCTTTTTATCTCCCCGACCGGTTCCGCGAAGGGTATGGATTGAACAGGGACTACATACTCCAAGGGGCTGTTCCAGACAATGTCCGGTTACTTATTACTGTTGATTGCGGGATCAGCAGTGTTGAAGCAGTCAGAGCCGCAAATGACCACAACATAGACGTGATTGTCACCGACCATCATGAGATACCGGAAGTGCTCCCGGATGCCTTTGCCATCCTCAATCCCAAACAAGCTGACTGCTCCTTTCCGTTCCGGATGTTTGCCGGAGTTGGGGTGGTTTTCTGTCTTGTGCTTGCGCTGCGCAAACATCTCCGCGACAAAGGGTTTTGGATAAACAGGTCTGAACCCAATCTCAAGAACGTGTGTGACCTTGTGGCCTTGGGTACTGTAGCGGACATCGTACCGATTCTGGAAGAGAATCGTATCCTGGTACAGGCAGGGCTTGAAATCCTCACATCCCGTATACGGCCCGGGCTGAATGCGCTACAAGAAGTAAGCGGTCTTTCCAACGTTGATCTTAATACATGGGATATCGCTTTCAAATTAGCCCCTCGGATAAATGCCGCAGGGCGTCTGGTTAAGGCTAACGTGGGTGTTGAACTCCTTACTGCGCCTGACAGAGGAGCGGCTTTGCCGGTTGCTCGTTTTCTTAATGAGACCAATAGCCGGAGGCAGCGGATAGAAAAAGATACATTGGATGAAGCGATTCGATTAATTGATTCCAATCCGGATCTTTTAAGGCAAAGATCTCTCGTTCTTTGCGGCGAGGGGTGGAATGAGGGAGTTATCGGTATTGTAGCCTCCAAACTGGTAGGACGGTATTATAGACCGGTGGTCTTGATTTCTGTCAAAAACGGCACTGGAAAGGGATCAGCCCGAAGCATCTCAGGATTCAATCTGTATGAAGGGTTGAAAGAGTGTGCCGAATATTTGGATAGATTTGGAGGGCATAAGGCTGCCGCCGGGCTTTCGCTTCCGTCGGAAAACATCTCGGATTTTGCCGGAAGGTTCGAACGTGTGGTTTGTACAAACACTACAGAACAAGACTTTATTCCGAAGATAGAGATAGATCGAATGGTTCGGTTTGATGAGATAGACACTGATCTAATGAATCAAATAGAGCGACTGGCTCCCTTTGGTACGGGGAATCCGGAACCGTTCTTTGCGGCCGAGGATGTAAGGATTATCGAATCCTCCGTTGTTGGAGGCTCCCATGTGCGCATGAATCTACAACAGGGTAATCATCTTAGCAGGAGCATTCAGGCCATTATGTTTAACGGGGCTGCGATGTGGCCCTTGCCCGATAAATTTCAGAGAATCGCTTTTAACCTACGGTGGAACCGGTGGCAGAACAAAAAAACGTTGCAGATGATTATCAGGGAAGCGGAATAGGGGCAAACAATATTGATATTTCGCTTGCTTTTGTGAAGATATGTATTTATACGTATTTCAATTGAGTGAAGATGATCAATTGCCAGCACCAGGCCTGTTGGGTAGAATTAATGCCCTTGATTGAAACCGATATATTATTAGAGGTAAACACTTATGGCAAAGATTTTTCGGCCGAGTAGCCGCGAGGCGAGTATTATCTCCAAGATAGAGAGTTCTAAAGAGCGAGAGTTCCAACAAACCAGACACCAGATAAGAAATTGTAGCGAAACCTTAAGTAAGAGCCTTGCTATGAAACTAATTGAGAATGGTCTGATTGAGACTACGAGCAAGGAAGATGTGGAGCAGCAGATCACGCGCTGCCTTGAATCTCTATCCAAGGCGGAAGATTTTGACATTGACTATCAAATCGCTCCTTTCAGACAGATAGTGGTTCGTCCCAACAAGGCAAGTCTATATATTACAGCCTTTGTTGTGGAAAAATTGATCAATCACAAGAGCATCGTGGATATCTACGGGACAGATGAGGAGATATACGAGTGCATTCATCGAGAAGTTACGCATTGTTTGGCCCAAGATAGCTCTATTAGAGATTAGTCAAAAGGTCTCAAAGGGGATCCTTGCACAAGGTTTGATAGGAGCTAATTATATGTAGCGCTTGAAAAGGAGATGTCTGAACAGTCTTTTGCGGGAGGATGCAATAGCAAGAAGAGTAAAAAATTTAAACCAACTAAATACGTATTTTTCGTACCTTCTACACAATGACATCGAAAAGGCCTTCCTAAGGCCTGCCCTTACGAGCAAACAGTAGACATGAAGAGGATTGGTGATGTGCTGAATATAGCGAGCTATCTTTTCCATCAAATATAACCCCAGGAAAATTCTTATCGAGACCCAGGAAAATTCTGAATACACCCTCAGACAATCTGCAATCCCTGTCTCATAAATCACGTCGCAAGTCAAGAGAAAAATCAAAAAATTATGTGGCCATAGTGGTTTGAAGTACCTGCAGGGCATATCGGGCATCACTTATAGGGGCGGCCATGTTGGCGCGATGGTTGGCCAATATCCCATCCTTAGGGCCATTTGTAACGATCAGGGGATTGAGGTTGGCTGCAATGCCGAGAGAGGCTATTGCGCGATCTAGCAGTTTCATCCCTCCTTTAGCGTTTAATTCATCCTTGAAATCTTCCTTGACCGCTATCAGTATACTTCGCATGGCGTCTGCCACACCCTTGGAAAAGTAAAAATAATCGTCTACCATAAGCCATCGAACAGGCGTTCCGTCATCCTCTTTCTCCTTGATCAGGTGATGATGACAGCTCCCCAGGAGGTCTTCATAGGTTGCAAGGAGAGGAAGGAGATGGTCCGCACGTGCATAAAACCGACTTTCCCCTTTTTCGAGCATTTCAATATAGTGATGCATCTCTTTCAGGCCGGCGCCGTATTTGTGTTCCGGAGAAGGTAGCCAATAACGGGTAGGGGTTATCATGAACCAGTTCATGGCATTTTCCAGGTGGTGATCGAACTTATCCGAGCCTCCGAACCGGGACAACTTTTCAGCAAGCATTATACTGGTCCGGCGAACCACATCGAGGGCCCCAAGCTGATAATTTTCCACATTATCTGTTAATCGTATCAGGTCATTCGGATGCCATCCCCAGAATCGCTCACTTAGTTCATAGTCCATGACCTCAATAGCAGCCATGACCGTGGCTGCCCCCTTTACCTCGTGCTTGATTTTATCCTTACGCAGCTCAGGATGAGGTTCTTTTTTAAGCTGTTTTTTTGTTGCCATCCAGGGTTCCGGAGGGACAGTCCCCAGTTCTTCAGGAGAAGGCGCAGGGGGATGTTCGGCAGAAGGATGTAACTCTTTCACAGGAGAGATGTCTGCTTTTTCCTCATGCAGTTTGGTTGCCGGCGTTATCGGCGACTCGGAGAAAAGGCCCCAAAGGGCGCTTATCCCCCATGCAGCTACAATGATTATAACAATGCCGGCAACCAGCTTGGCCGAGACAAAACGCCTTTTTGCGCTGGTCTCTTTTACCTCGCCTTCCTGTTTTTCTGATTTTTTCCAAAACTTTTTCCAAAACATGATTTTGTTCCTTACCTCAGTGTTCTCTGAGCCTTCGGCTGTCTCCTATTCGAATAGTCAGCTTGATCGAGTCAAAATATTCTATCAGGGGAATAGTATACTTCCGGGACACCCCTGTCATCTCCTTAAATCGCGGCGTGGTAATCTCAGTATGAGTCTTAAGATGCTCAATAAACTCATTTTTTAATTTTTCAATTGCGGTCTTATGAAAGTAAAGATCATCCTTGACCTTCATGAGCACCCCTTCTTCCAGCATATGAAATAGGACATCCGTGGCGGTCTTGGAAGAGCCTGAAATAGATTTGACCAGATCCTTAAAGTAAGGGGGCTGCAGGCCACTTCTAAGATATGCTTCTTCTAATTCCTTGCGGATCTTAGATTGATCACCTTCAAGAGCGACCTGATGGGAAGCGAGCCTTATGATATCCTTGTCCTGCATGAGCATCTTTCCCTTGATCATATTACTGACCAATAGGTTAAAGAGTTTTGAACTCACTCTCGCAGGAAGCTTTGACTTAAGCTCCTCCTTAGACATTCCCCCTTTAAGTGGATGTTTCTCATGATATTCCATCAGGATATTTTGTGTAATCCTTTTCAGCTCTTCAAGAGTAGCGCCGTCTATATATACCCGGTTTTCACGATCCACCAAAACTACTCTTTTTGCGGATAATAGATGCTGAAGCTTTTGAATAAGTTGCCTTTCAGTCTGATTGGTCATGAGGATCAGGTCCGTAAAACTGACCCCTTTGAATCCTGATTTTGCCATATGATAATTAATGATCGATTCCACATCCCCATCAATAAGGGGTTGCATATCCCTTACTGTTATTTTACTACGTTTGTGCTTTCGAGGGAAGGGGTCTATTATGCTCCCCCCTCCCGCAGTATGCATTGACGAATAGCTACGGATCACAAAGCGATCATCTTTCATCACTACCACAGGGGAATGGAGACGGCATTGGACTATTGTACCTTCTCCTGGGAGTAATTCTTCCCGGTCAAGAAGGACAACATATCCCAAGACCTCATTAGTGCCGGCGTGAAATCGGATCTTGGTCCGGTTTTTTAGCGGCTTGCCGGCACTTTTTAAATATCGTAACCATACATCCACCATATAGGTTGGTTTTAATGTATTGGGCGATGCTACAACATCACCCCTGGTGATTGCACTTTTGTCAAGCCCTTGAAAATTAATGGCAGTCCTAAGTCCTGCCGTAGATGCTTCAGCAGGCCGGTTGTGCACTTGGATTCCACGTACCTTTGCTCCGATCCCGGCCGGATATATCATCACATTGTTGCCGACACATACCTTTCCTGAAATTAGAGTCCCTGTTACTACAGTACCAAAGCCTTTCATAGTGAAAACCCTGTCCACAGGTAGCCGAAAGAGTCCATCAGGAGAGCGTCCTTTAACCTGTCCACACAACTTTCCCAATGCTTCGATGAGGTCGGGGATGCCCTGGCCCGTGACAGAAGAGACCGGTAAGATCGGAGCATCTTCCAGAAAAGTCCCTTTGAGGAATTGTTGAATGTCGTCTATTACGAGCTCCAGCCATTCCTCATCGACAAGATCGATCTTTGTCACAATAACGAGCCCATGGGACACATTCAGAAGCTCACAGATTTCAAGATGCTCCTTAGTCTGTGGCATTACCCCGTCGTCGGCCGCGATAATAAGCGCTACTATATCAATCCCGGTCGCGCCGGCCACCATGGTTTTTACAAACTTTTCATGTCCTGGAACATCTACAAAGCCGATATGTTGCCCACCAGGGAGATCCAAAGAGGCAAATCCGAGCACAATAGTCATGCCGCGGAGCTTTTCTTCTTTTAATCGATCAGTATCGGTCCCTGTGAGTGCCTTTACCAGAGTTGTTTTGCCATGGTCAATATGCCCGGCCGTTCCAAGGATGATCTGCTTGGACATCATTTCTTCCTTTTCCGAAACGTCTCCATGACATAGGCCAATCCAACCAAGAAGATGGCCAGCCCCAGTATCTCAATAATGCCGGATTTAGGATGAAAAAAACGTGTCATAAGTACTGCTGCGAAAATTCCCACAATAGCACGAATAGTAAAGATCGTGAGAGCATTCATGAAAAACTCCTTAGAGGCAAGTTGAGTATATACAACTTGAGATATTTATTGAAGATTTATTTATAACTTAGAACGTGATATGCGTCAATAAAGATTTTATGGGCCTGGAAAAGCCTTGTACAAAATGTTATTGCAATTTCTGTTAATTGAATATAGTCTGTTAATATAAACTCGTATTTTACTTAATAACTTCAGAGGCTACCACGATATTTCCATCTTCGAATACCTTTGCAAAACGTCCGGCCGATAATGAAAAAAGATTTTATCCCCCAGAGGAATGTGTTACACACTTTAGCTTACACAGCGGACGGTTTTGTCTCTGAGTATATAAACGAGCCGGCGAGCAAACCAATAAGTGCATTGTATAGGAAGTTCCTTTTTTTAAACGTAGTGTCCCGCTAAAGCGGGACTAAAGCTCTGCGCTACAAGTCCCGCCACGCCGGGGCTAATTAAATATAATTTCAATAAATTTTAGAAGGTTATCATAATCTATGACAAAAAAGATATTAATAAACGCGGTCGATCCGGAAGAATGCAGGATTGCCACGGTGAAAGACGGCCGTTTGGAAGATTTCACCATAGAGACATCAGCCAGGGAAATTACCAGGGGAAATATATACAAGGGTGTTGTGGTAAGGGTCGAGCCTTCCCTTCAGGCTGTGTTCGTTGATTACGGCGCCGGCAGACACGGCTTTCTCCAAAGGCATGAGATCCACCAGGATTATTATCAGGATAATATCGCTACTGACAAGGCAAGAAACTTATCAATTAAACAGATTATTAAACCGGGCCAGGAACTGCTAATTCAAGTTACCAAGGATGAGACAGGAAACAAAGGGGCGATGCTGACAACCTTCATATCCCTTGCGGGGCGTTATCTGGTCTTGATGCCCGGGAGTACGAATGGGGGGATATCTCGAAAGATTGAAGATGAAAAAGAGCGGCAGCGACTGAAAAAAGTGATCGAGTCATTAAAGATCCCCGAAGGATTTGGAGTTATCGTCCGAACAGTCGGCGAAGGTCAGACAAAGACAGCGATTTCACGTGACCTTCAATATCTTCTTCGACTATGGCGAACCATTAACAAGCTTGGGATATCCCAACCTGCACCGGCCCTTCTTTATAAAGAAATGCATGTGGTTATTCGTTCCCTTAGAGACAGGTTTACCACGGACGTCAAAGAAATATTGGTGGATAACAGCTCCGTCTTCCAGGATGTCAAACGGTTCATGGAGGTAATTGCCCCGCGCCAGGCCAGGATTGTGAAATTACACAAGGACCCAAAGCCTGTATTCACAAAATATCACCTCGAGGATCAGATTGCGAGTATCTTTGCGCGTCGTGTCCCCCTCAAGTCAGGCGGTTCCATTATAATCGATCCTACAGAGGCATTGGTGGCAATAGATGTAAACTCAGGCAAGGCAACCAAAGAAAAATCGATCGAGTCGACCGCCTTTAAGACAAATTGTGAAGCAGTTGAAGAGGTTGCCCGTCAACTCCGCCTGCGTGACCTTGGGGGGTTGATTGTTATCGATTTTATTGATATGCGTGACAAAAAACACAAGATAGCTGTTGAAAAGACACTGAAGTCAGGTACAAAGGAAGATAAGGCCCGGATCAGTATCGGAAGGATCTCCAAGTTTGGCCTTATGGAGATGTCCCGGCAACGGTTGCGGCCCCCTATTGAATACGGAACTTATATCCCCTGTATTTACTGTCGTGGAAAAGGGATGACGCCTTCTGTCGAGACCCTTGCATTAGCTTTTTTAAGAAAACTTCGTTCCGCCGCCATAAAAGGGGAAAATGGGAGGGTAAAGGGTAGCGTACCGATTGACGTAGCCGACTACCTTTTGAACAAAAAACGAAAGGAACTGTTAGAAATTGAACAGCGGCACAACCTGCTGATCCTTATTGAAGGCGACAGAGCGCTTCCGCCCGGAGAAGATAGAATTGTGTGTGAAAAAGAGCAATAAATGTACTGAAAAAGAACTCAGCAGGACAATGACTGTAGAAAATGAATTGGGGTTGCATGCCAGGGCTGCGGCTCAGATTGTCAAGGTGGCTGAAAAAGCCGGCAGCTCTGTGGTTATTGAAAAGGACGGAGAATGTGTTGACGCGTCGAGCATCTTGGATATCTTGACTCTCAACTGCCCCATTGGAAGCACTATTACGGTACGGGTGGATACTCCTGAAGATAAAGATATACTTGACTCAATCGAGCGGCTAATTAAGGATGGATTTGGGGAACAATAACAACATGTCTCACGAAAAATCAAAAAACATCATTCTCAAAGGAATCGGGGGAGCGCCTGGTATCGCTATCGGCAAGGCCTACCTCGTTGAACGAGGGAATGTAGATATTGTTGATAAATATTATATCGGCAAGGAATGGGTCCAGGCTGAAGTGGAACGTTTTAAAGACGCCGTTAATAACTCAACAAAAGAACTCCTGAAAATTATAGAAGAATTGCCGGAGGAATACCGGGAAAACGCATACATCCTTGATGCTCATTTAATGCTCCTAAAAGACAAGATGATACATCAAGGCACCATTGAGAGGATCGAACAAGAACAGATCAATTCAGAATGGGCGCTCAAGAAATCCGTGGAGCACGTAAAAGAAGTTTTCAGCAAAATGTCTACTCCTTATCTCAAAGAGCGGCTCAACGATATCGTTCACGTTTCAGAGCGGATATTGAGGAACCTTACCGGTCATAGCACAGATGATATATCCGACATCAACAAGCGGGTCATACTAGTAGCCCACGACCTCTCTCCTGCGGAAACCACGCAGATCCAGTTAGAGAGGGTGAAGGGATTTATTACAGATTTAGGGGGAAGAACCTCACACACCGCCATTATTGCCCGTTCTTTAGAGATACCAGCGGTGTTGGGGTTAGAACGCGCTACACACCAGATCACAACCGGGGATCTCCTCATAATTGACGGGATGCGAGGTTTGGTCATCATTGATCCCAATGAGGAGGCCCTGACCTACTACCATAATGAAAAAGGACGGTTTGAGGCATATGAGGCGATGGTGGCCCGGAGCAGCCACCTTCCGGCTGAAACCATTGATGGTTATCGGGTCAGGGTCATGGCCAATATCGAGATGGTAGAAGAGGTTGTCTCAGTTCTCGACCATGGTGGGGAGGGGATCGGTCTTTATCGAACAGAGTACCTTTATTTAAATAAAAAAAGTCTTCCCACAGAACAGGAACTTTTCGAAAGCTATCGCGAAATCGCGGAAATCATGAACCCCCGGCCGGTGACTATACGGACTCTTGATATAGGGGGAGACAAATTTGGTAACGGCATCGAGCGGGGCCACGAGGTAAACCCTGCCTTAGGACTTCGTGCGATACGATTCTGCTTGAAAGAACCGGAGATTTTCAAAACACAACTCCGCGCCATATTGCGAGCTGCTGCCCTTGGAAATATTCGAATCATGTTTCCCATGATATCGAGTGTTGAAGAGGTCATTGCCGCAAAGCAGATACTTAGCGATGCGTGTGAGTCCCTGGATAGGGAAGGGACTCCCTTTAACAAAGATATTGATATTGGTATCATGGTAGAGGTGCCTTCTGCTGCGGTTCTGTCTGATCTGTTGGCACGGGAGGTCGATTTTTTCAGTATCGGAACAAATGACCTTATCCAATACTCTATTGCCATTGACCGGGGGAACGAACATGTAGCTCATCTTTATCAACCGCTTCATCCAGCCATCCTCCGAATGGTAAAAAGCGTTGTAGCAGCGGGACATTCTGCAGGAATCAAGGTCAGTATTTGCGGGGAGATGGCGTGCAGCCCCCCTTATGTGCCTATCCTTTTGGCAATGGAAATGGACGAGCTGAGCATGAATCCGATATCAATACCACAAGTCAAAAAGATGATCCGTTCGGTTTCATTGAGTGATTGTAAACCGTTGATTAAAGAGGTCATGAAGCAGCGAACGGCTCAAGATATTGTAAATATATTACAGGATACATTTGGCGAACAATTTCAGGACATAGCCTCCTGTGAACCGCTCCCTGATTGATGAAGCAAGAAAATCGCAACCCTATCAAAATCGTATGTCAGAACCGCAAGGCCCGACACGATTACTTCCTTTCCGACGCTATAGAAGCCGGCCTTGTCCTTACCGGGACCGAGGTTAAATCGCTCAGGCTGGGGAAAGCAAACCTTAGAGACAGTTACTGCAAGGTTAAAGACGGAGATATATATCTGATCAACGCTCACATCAGCCCCTATTCCCATGCCTACTACGGGAATCACGACCCGCTTAGAGAAAGAAAGCTGCTCCTGCACAAACGAGAGATCAAACGCCTGATCGGGAAGGTGCAGGAGCGTGGTTTTTCTCTGATACCTACCAAAATATACTTCAAAAACGGAAAGGCAAAGGTGGAAATCGCCCTTGCAAAAGGGAAGAGAAAGTACGACAAACGCGAAACAATCCGAAAGCGGGATGAAGCGCGGGAGATGGCCCGTGATTACAGGAAAAAAGGATAGTCTCCGGTAACTACTCAGGTTGTTGGGTTCACGGTTCAGGGGTTCAATATCTTCAAAACGTTCAATTTTCATCGCCCTCTAACCTTGAACTGTGAACCTAAGTAGTTACAGTCTCCGTAACTTCATAGGCACTTTTCCCGCAGGACCCCGCAGAAAAGCAAGGATAACGCCAACTATGGCTACGATGCCACCTGCCACCATTGCATAGCGAAATGAAGTCATAAAGATTGGCGCTAACTCCGGGCGGTAGACTTTCAGACTGAGCCCTCCGCTCAATGTATGGAAGGAGCTGTTGAATATCGCGCCGGCCAGGGCCACGCCGATGACCATCCCAAGGTTCCTTGCAGTTGCTACCATCCCTGCGGCAACGCCTCGCCGGTTCTGGGGAACGGCGCTCATGGCGGCGGAACTGTTGGGTGGCAAGAAGATAGCGGTCCCCAGCCCGGCAAGGGCAAGCCGCCAGGCAATGGGAAAGACAGAATGTCCGGAGGTTAACCCGGAAAGTGAAAAGAGCGAGACGGCCACTATTGCCATCCCCACGGTACAGAGCATACGCGACCCCACGCGGTCAGAGATCGCCCCTGAAATGGGGGATACAAAAAAAAGAAAGACAAACGGGACCACCATGATCAACCCTACCTTGTTGACCGCAAACCCGCACGGGTGGATCAAATAAAAGGGCATAAGAAAAATAACCGTAAACAAGGTGATGAACAGCGCGACTCCGCTAAGAATGGGAAACGTGAAGAGCCTGATTGCAAAGAGGGATGGCTGTACAATAGGGTGAGGTGTTTTGGTTTCGACCCGTGTAAATCGACCAATGGCAAGAAGGCTGATACCAAACAGCGAAAGTGGGGGCAGCGATGTATATCCCCACTCGTAGGCATGGGTAAGAGCTAACAAAAAACAGGTTAGCGATAGGGTTAGCAATACCGAGCCGGCCCAGTCAAAGGACTCATGAACCGTCACGTCGGCATGGCTTCCACGTAGGAGTCTGGATATGACTATCGCGGTTATGATCCCTATAGGGACGTTGATGTAAAAGATTACCCGCCAGGAAAAAAAATGAATCAAAAACCCCCCCAGGGCCGGACCGATAGTCAACCCGAGGGCTGTAACGGTCCCTACCGTTCCAAGGGCCCTCCCTCTCTCTGAGACCGGGAAGGTGTCGACCACCAATGCCGGGGTGCACGCCATGATCATGGCCGCGCCTATCCCTTGAAAGGAGCGCGCACAAATCAGCCAGACAGCGTTTTGGGCCAGGCCGCACAAAAGAGAACCCGCGGAAAATACGATCAGCCCCCTGCTATAGACCCACCGCCTTCCCTTGATGTCACTCAGACGACCGAGGCTTAAGAGCAGCGCCGAAACCGTAAGGAGGTAGATCATCACCACCCATTCGATGGTCGCAAGAGTCACGCCGAAGTCGGTCATAATAGTGGGGAGCGCGATATTGACAATGCTACTGTCGAGGGTCGACATGAAGACGCCGATAGCGATGAGCAGAAAGATGAGCCATTTGTTATGGCGGGCAGGAGTAGCGGTCGTCATGCAGCCGGTGACATCCTTTCCGGGGTTTGATGAGGAACGGTTCTGAAGCTGTAGCATTCCTGTGAGGAAATATTACACAACGGAAGAGGGGGGACATCCCCCTTGGCCCTCCGGATGTCCCCCTTGGCCCTAACCCCAGGTCTTGATGCTGTAATCTTTGGGAAGGTGTGCAGTACCTTTGACACACGGAACACCTGTTTCTTTGTTAACGCGTTCAATGATTTTATCAATATCTTCACAAAACCCGCCATTTTTCATAACCCAACCTTCCTTTGTCTTTTCAGCAAAGGTACATGTGCAGAAATGAATTGCCTCAGCCCCCTTGGCCTTAAGGATTTTGGCTAAATTAACCGTAATATCACCTGGACACCGACAGGTAAAAACACCTGCTAAAACACAATCTTCGTAAATTGAAAATCCCTCTTTTTTTTCACGTAAACATTGAAAACAGCTGGTTAAAGGACATCGATCCATGTTTTTTTCACAACGGATAATAGCTACTTTTGTCATTGTTACCCCCTTTTATTTTTCAATTTAATTAAAGACTTCAATTGTGCCTAAATAAAGCATAGGAGCGAGGGGGACGTCCGTAAATAAATAAGTAACTCAGCCCAGGAGTTGATAGTTGTGGTGCTTGGCTATCCGCTCTCCCCTGCTTACAGCATAACCCCCACCTGGCCCGCTCATATTAAGACGTTTTGCCAAATCCGTCAATGCATATCCCAACTCTCGCACAGCGTCAAGTTACTTACTTATTTACGGACGTTGTCCCCCTTAAAACTTTTGGATGGGAAAGTTTGAAATGGTTGTGGGATCTTGCTGAAAAGAGATAAAGCCCCAATCTTGAACTCTGACTACTACTGTAAAGTAAAGCGTAGTAAAGCGGGACGCCCTTAAGAAACTAAGAAAGTCAATCAACCAGTTGATAATTCTTGTCTCGTGCAATGGCCTCGCCCCTGTCCACGGCATACCCTATACCTGGAATGCTGATTCCCAGATGCCTGGCCAAATCCGTGAGCGACATACCCAGTTCCCGGACAGCCCAAAAGCAAAGAAGACTCCTGGCATTGACCTTCTTTTGCTGCTTACCTTTTGAATAAATCTCATCCCGGTTCATTTCGTAAATCTCAGCAACCCTCCCGGTAATCCGATTCAGGTCATAGCCTCGACGTATTAATTCATACTGGCGATCGTATTTTTCACCAGCCTGGGAAAGGACAGAGTCCACAAAATCAGACTCCCCCAATATCCTTTCGTCACTCTTGATATGATCCTGACCTTTCAAGCGTAATC
>DAOVGD010000030.1 GCA_030672555.1 Desulfobacterales bacterium | reverse complement strand
GAGATCTTCACCTTTTAGTACCTGAAAATAGTAGAGCCTTACGAAAAGGATTGAATAACCGG
The DNA here is from genome assembly GCA_030672555.1 of Desulfobacterales bacterium. GTDB lineage: Bacteria > Desulfobacterota > Desulfobacteria > Desulfobacterales. Next base: position 8,966 of record DAOVGD010000030.1, on the reverse strand, counting down.
CAATAATACAGATCAGAAACCTATAAAAGCGCTTTTTATACCAATCGGTGTCAACAGAATTGAAATAATCAGATCTCATCATCATAAGTTTGAAGTGAGCTAAAGTGCGCTAAAGTTATGGAAGATTGTCATTAATAAAATGGGTAACATCCTTAACTTTAGGCACCTTAGTTCACTTTAGGCACTTTAAGTACTTGCTTTAGACACTATCGTAATCGTATATCTCTTAATTTAAAAAAAGCTACAAACATTAAAGGAGCTGTAGCGCCCGCTAAAAGGGTCTGAACAATTACGTGTTGTAAGGTGACATATTCTATTTGTTGTCCTGCCTCCAAAAGTGAAGTTGATAAAATAACTATCACATTCTCTGCCAATACTCCCACTACCACAAGAATCACCTCTAAGAAGGAATTTTGTAAGTCTAAAAAGCACAAGATGGCTTTAACAAAACAAAAAAGCCAAAAATAGATAGACAAAAACAATCCAAATACCCCCCCTGAAAAAACGTCCATAAAAAAACCAAACACAATACATAGGGGTAGCCCAACCCGTATTGGGTGATAGAGAGCCACAAAAATGATAAGAGGGATTAAGAGATCATATCTAAGCCCTTGAAAAGCAGGTATAGCCAACATGGTTGACTCTGAGATAAGGAACACGATTCCGAGTACCAGGAAAAGAAAAAAATCTTTCACCCGCTCTCCTCCTCATCCCCAAAAAACGTCTGTTTTCTAAACACAACAAACACTTCTTCTAACTTGGCAAAATCTACATAAGGCTGTAATATTACCGCCTGAAAAATTCCCGCATGGCTTTTGACAATATCTGAAACATAACCGACCCTGAGCCCTTTGGGGAATACCCCCCCAAGTCCGGATGATATCACAACATCACCCTCTCGGACATCCGTTTTTCTCAACACATATTCAAATCGGCAAGCCCCTTTCCCCCCTCCTTCAACTATCCCTCGTGACCTGGTCCGCTGCACCAAGGCATCGACAGCGCTGTTTTGATCAATAATTAAAAGCACCTTTGAATAATGATAAGAGGCATTGATCACCTGTCCAACGATCCCATCGGGCGCCACCACGGGCATCCCCCTGCGTATACCGTCTGCCGTTCCTTTGTTGATTATGAAGGTCTTGAACCATTTTGAGGGTTCTTTTCCTATTACCTCAGCGGGGATTGTTTCATCGGAGACAACCGACTTAAAGTCCAATAGTGCTCTTAGCCGTCTGTTGGCAATTTTCGATTCTTTTAGGGAATTGACCTCGTCTTTTAGAGATCGTATTGCGGCACGAAGCTGTCTGTTTTTCTCCTCGACTAAAATCAGATCAAAATAACGGGACCAGGTCCCATAAATATATTGAAAAACTGATGTTACACTACGCTGACATGGCGCAAGGATTTCTATGGCAACTCTTTGGAAAAAACCGAACTCGCTTTGAGACCGCGCACCAATAGATATAATAACAATATTGATCAAAACCAGCGTGATCGTTGTAATGATTATTAAAGTTTTTTTGGAAAACATAACACGATACGCTTCACAGGGAGTGATTCTTTATGGTGGGCCCAATCAGTGACCGAAGAGGAAAACAATTTCAATTTGCAACCTAAATCCGAAATATTACCGAGCGTCTTCTTAAATTGCGACCTCCTTTAAAATCTCCAAGTTGTCCAGGGCCTTTCCAGACCCAAGCACCACCGTTGACAGAGGATCTTCAGTCACTGTTATGGGCAATGACGTTTCTTCGCGCAGCAACTTGTCCAGATTCTTCATCAATGCTCCCCCTCCGCTCATTACAATCCCTTTGTCCACAACATCGGCTGCAAGTTCAGGCGGAGTTTGCTCCAGAGCTATTTTTACCGTTGCCACAATCGCATCAATCTGCTCGGAAATAGCAACGCGTATCTCTTCTGAATCAATCGCGAGAATCTTGGGAATACCCGACACCAGGTCTCTACCTTTTACTTCGATAATTTCTACCTCATCAGGATTGGGATTCGGATAGGCGTTCCCTATGGTTGTTTTTATAATCTCTGCTGTTCTTTCACCGATCAAGAGATTATACTTTCTCTTAATATATTGGATGATCGATTCGTCCATTTTATCCCCGCCTACACGAATTGACCGGCTGTACACAATTCCTGCAAGCGATATTACAGCCACCTCCGTAGTCCCCCCACCTATATCTACAACCATATTGCAGGTGGGTTCAGTAATAGGAAGCCCCGCCCCAATAGCTGCGGCCATAGGCTCTTCTATCAAAAACACCTCGCGGGCCCCGGCAGATTCTGCTGACTCTCGAACAGCTCGTCTTTCAACCTGAGTAATCCCGGAAGGAACGCAAACGATAATCCTGGGGCGTATCAGCTTCTTCCGGTTGTGAACTTTTCGGATAAAATGGCGCAGCATTGCTTCAGTAACTTCAAAATCGGCTATAACGCCATCTTTCATGGGACGAATAGCAACGATGTTGCCCGGGGTGCGTCCCAACATCATTTTGGCCTCCCTCCCTACAGCTATGACCTTTTTCCCTCGCCCGGTGTTTGTCCTTACCGCTACAACAGAAGGTTCTCGCAGAACGATCCCTCTCCCTTTCACATAAACCAGTGTGTTTGCTGTTCCGAGATCGATGGCAAGATCCGTAGAAAACAGCCCTAATACCTTGTCAAACATAACACCCTCTTTTTGAATTAGCCCCCGAAGGGCTGAACAGGTATAAAGTATTTTTTACATTTTAAACTAAGACATTGCTCTATTTAAGTAACAGACGCGTTAAACAAATTCAAGAGAAAATGCCCCCAATCTTGTCAAAGACAACGGTATACGTTAACTTCGAGGCACAATTTAACAATTTAAATGAACGCTTGACATTAACAGGTCAATATGTTTTATAAATCTATTTTACTGTATCGTCTGTTTAGTGATAAAAATTACAAAAAAGTACTCGCGTTAGGATTTTTTCCCAGCGCTTAAAGGGATAGTACAAATGAAAAGAACATATCAACCAAGTAAAATTAAGAGGGCTCGAACGCATGGCTTTCTTTCAAGGATGCATACAACGGCGGGACGAAACATATTAAAACGGCGTAGGGCTAAAGGGAGGAAACGGCTAACCGTTTAAGCGGCAATATCTTTTTATTCAAGGATGCAATGTTGATTCGCAGGCGTAGGGCTGAATCCGATCTCCGGGGCGGGGAACAAAAAATTGCTATTAAAAACGGCTTAAATCTGCACGTGATATTTTGGGAACTTTCACGTTAATCAGATCCGAAAGGATACGAAAGGGCTCTGATTTTCAGACCATATATCGAATCGGTCGTAAGTTCAACTCGTGTCATTTTATCGTTCTGACAAGAAAAAACAATTTAAATGTCACGCGCATAGGGATTAGCGTCAGCAAAAGAGTAGGGTCTGCTGTTTACAGGAATTATCTTAAACGTCGGATACGTGAGGCATTTCGCTTAAACAAAAAGCTTTTTAAGGATCACACTCTTGACCTTGTGGTAATAGTAAAAAAGGGCTCATCACGATTACGTTCACAAGAGATGTTACATGAACTTCAGACAATTTTTAAGGTCGTTTCTTCTATTTCTTATTAGGATATATCAATACTGTCTCTCCCCCCTTTTTATCCCTGCATGTCGTTTTATCCCCACCTGCTCGGAATATGCTCATCAGGCAATCGAACGCTACGGCATTCTGAAAGGATCGTTTATGGCGATTCTTAGGATCTTGAAATGCCATCCGTTCCATCCAGGCGGTTATGATCCGGTCAGATAACTTGATAGTGTGGTCAAGTGGTCGAGTCGTCAAGTGGACAACTAAGATCCGACTCGACGACTTGACTATTTAACGACTCGACCAATTGCGGAACGAAGCGAAGCTAAGTTTATTTAAGGAGTATTTCTATGGACTCAAACTTAAGGATATTATTAGCGATTGTTCTCACTTTTCTTGTTTTTTTTGTGTATCAAGTCTTTTTTGGCAGACCACCAGAGATCTCAACAAAACAGCAGGTAGAACAGCCACAACAGACACAAGAAGAGACCGTGGTACAGGACAGAAATGTTCAACCTCTTTTCGAGACCACTGCCACCATAAAAAAGCCTGAGGCAAGGCCGGCAATAAAAGGTAGAACAATAACCGTATCTACCCCCTTTTATACCGCCTCTTTCACGGAAGAGGGGGCCACGTTGACAGATTTCAAACTAAATAGATATCGTGAAACCATCCAACCGGATTCTCCAATGAAGCTGTTGATATCTGCGCAATCTCCAGAGGAACGCAGCTTGGCAATAGGTTTTGTAAATCATAAAATTCAGGGGCTTGATGACGCGGTCTTTCATGCAGACACAGAACAAAGCGCCATTGATGCCTCAGATGAACAGAAAACCCTTTCCTTTTATTGGGAATCTTCTCAAGGATACCGCATAATCAAGACTTATACATTTTATCCTGACAGCTATCTCTTTGACATTGAAATAAAGGTCAGCAACCCGTTTCCCAAGGCATTGAAGGACAATCTAACCCTCGCGGTTATATACCGCCAGGACAACACCTCAGAATCGCGTTATATTTTTTCCGGTCCCTCAATCCTTGTTGACAATAAACTTAAGGAACTCTCTGAAAAAGATATTTCCAAAAGAGACCTCTACTCCGGCAGGATAGACTGGTTCGCTCTCGGAGATCGGTATTTTATAACCGCTGTCATCCCTGAGGATGAGAAGAGGGAATCAAGCGTCCGGTTGGAACAGGGCGCCGAACAGCTCTTGAAGGCCGTACACATTGATCCAACAGGCACGATCCCTCCCCAAACAGAGCGCTCTTATCGTTATCATATTTATATAGGCCCGAAAAGTCTCGACATCTTGTCAAGTGTTGATAAAAAACTCTCAAAGGCAATAGATTTCGGGTGGTTTGATATACTTGCCAAACCGCTCCTTCATATACTTAATTTTTTTAACAGATATATTCACAATTATGGAATCGCTATTATTATCCTGACCATCCTCATCAAGGGCGCATTCTGGCCACTCAGCAACAAAAGTTATAAGTCAATGAGCGATATGAAGAAGCTCCAACCAAAGATGACGGAACTGCGGCAAAAGTATAAAGACGACAAGCAGAAAATGAACAAGGAGCTTATGAATCTCTACAAAGCTTACAATATCAATCCGTTGGGGGGATGTCTTCCGATGATTCTCCAGATTCCTGTTTTTTTCGCCTTTTACAAGATGCTGTATCAGTCAATTGAACTCAGACACGCACCCTTTTTCGGATGGATTAATGATCTTGCGGCGCCGGACCGTCTATTGAATTTCGGTTTCAGTATCCCATTTATGGAGCCTCCATACGGCATACCGGTTCTTACCATCATAATGGGAGCATCCATGTTCCTTCAACAGAAGATGTCTCCACCTCCCGGGGACCCGGCACAGGCAAAAATTATGATGGCTCTGCCCATTGTATTTACTTTTATCTTCATCAATTTTCCGTCCGGACTTGTATTATATTGGCTGGTCAACAACATACTCTCTATTGCCCAGCAATACTACATCATAAAAAAGACGGCCTAAACTTGGAGGGAATTATGTCATCTATTCATGAATTTGAAGGAAAAACTGTGGATGATGCTATTCAGAGTGCCTCTGACACGCTTGGCATTCCAAAAGAAGAGCTGAATGTCGAAGTCCTTTCATACGGATCTACAGGAATTTTTGGTCTGGTAGGAATCAAAAAGGCAAAAATTCGGGTTCAAGCGGAATCAAAGCAAATAGAAAAGGAGACGGAACCAGAAGAAAAATTGCCGGCAGAAGAGCCTCTGGAAGAGATCAGCACAGAGCCACCTCCCGACCGGCTATTAGAAGAAATCGCAACATTTGCGAAGCAGTCCCTTGCGGATATCCTTAATAGAACGGTTGACGGGTCTGTTGTAACCTCAGAGGTTCGGGATAAGGGTTTGATACTTACGATAGAGTCAACCGACTCGGCCCTCTTAATAGGGAAACACGGTCAAACAATCGATGCATTTCAATACATCATTCAAAAAATTGTTAATAAAAAATATCCTGAATATCTTCCTGTAATTGTAGACATTGAAAATTATAGGGACCGTAGAAAAACCTCTTTGACACAATTGGCGCTACGACTTGCGGAAAAGGTCAAGCGTTCCGGCAAACCTGCCACCATAAGACCAATGAATGCATATGACCGCAGAATTGTTCATATCGCTCTTCAACCTGTTCGTGAGGTGACGTCAAAAAGCCGGGGACCAGGTCTTTTCAAGAAAATGATCATAGCTCCCCAAAAAAACAGTCGATCGTCTCGTAGGGCAAACTCGACACCAAAAACAGCCGGTTGAAATTGGGCATCTGTCATTGGGCATTGGGCATTGGGCATTGGGCATTAAAAAACGTATCAATTCTTACGGTTAGATACCATATAATTAATTGGATTTACAATACGTTATTCAGAAAGTTCCGTTGTAAAATCTTAAATGACAGATGACAGATGATAAATGACAGATGATAAATGATAAATGATAAATGACAGATGACAACAGAAGACACTATTGCTGCCATTGCTACACCTCCGGGTCTGGGCGGAATCGGGATCATCAAGATCAGCGGTCCAAAGGCCTGTACAGTAGCCCCACAAATCTTTCGCCCATCAAAACCTACTCCGCGGTTTAGTTCACACCATCTCTACCATGGCTTCATCGTGAGCCCGGATACCGGCCACACCTTAGATGAAGTACTTCTCGTAGTCATGCGGGCGCCACATACCTATACACGTGAAGACGTCGTTGAGATCCACACCCACAGCAGCATGGCAGCCATCAACGCCATTATGGAACTGGTATTAAAGCAGGGCATTAGGCCGGCTGAACCAGGTGAATTTACCAAGCGCGCCTTTTTAAACGGCCGTATCGATCTAACTCAGGCAGAAGCTGTTATAGACCTTATTACATCCAAGACCGACAAGGGACTTCGCCTGGCAGCGCAACAGCTAAAAGGCGACCTGTTCGACTTTGTTCAGAGTATAAGAAAAGCCCTTATCGAAACCCTCGCCCGCATTGAGGCAGTGATCGACTTTCCGGAAGAGATGGAAGAAGAAGACGAGGTGAATGCAGTGGCTGCAATAACCGAGTCTGTAATATCCCCTTTAAATGATCTGTTGGAAAATTATGAAACAGCACAGCTTTACAGAGAGGGATTAGACATTATTATCATTGGGCGCCCCAATGTCGGGAAATCGAGCCTCCTCAACAGACTTCTAAAAAGGGAACGCGCCATTGTCACGCATATCCCTGGGACCACCCGTGATATCATCGAAGAAGGGTTAACAATAAAGGGGATTCCGATAAAAATAATTGACACAGCCGGTCTGCGTCAAACAACCGATACAGTGGAGACCATGGGAATAAGATTTACGAAAGAACGTCTGGACAGCGCTGACCTTGTTCTGTTTATGATAGATACCAGTGAATCATTAACAACAGAAGACCTTAGTATATTTAATGAAATAAAACATCGGACAAAGATTATCCTGGCCAATAAAGTAGATCTCCCAACGGCGATCCCGTTGACAAAAATTTCGCAGCACTTCCCTGGAGAACATATTTTAGAAATATCGGCAAAATTCAACACCGGCATTGCACAGCTTTTGGAAGTAATTTACAAAAAAATTATCGGCTCTAAAGCAATGGTATCTCCTTCCATTGCTCCCAACTTACGCCACAAGCGTGCTCTCGAAAGGGCGCTGTCGGCATCAAAGGCCGTCTTGAAGCTTATAAGTAAAAAGGATTCTCCGGCTCTGATAGCCATAGAACTTCAAGAAGGTTTGGATGCCCTGGGAGAAATTACGGGAGAGACAACCAATGAAGATATACTCGATGAGATTTTCAGCAGATTCTGTATCGGGAAATAAGAGGATAGAGGTCAGAGGACAGAGGACAGAAAACAGAGAATAGAGAATAGACGAACATCTGACATCTATTTTCTGACCTCTGACTTCTGACCTCTGACTTCTGACTTCTGACTTCTGACCTCTGCGCCATGCGCTCCGCTCAACTGTTCCAGTAGCTCTTCTTTTAATCTGCAAAGTGTGTCCCTGTCTGTCCTGGCCCCTTTTAGGCCACCGTCCAGCGCAATCTCAGAAAGATAATTCTTCCCATCCGGGGTAATTAACAAATCAATATGCGCAAACGGAAACTTCCCACGTTCCATTACCTCTCGGCAAAGGGCCAACTCACTATTGTTTAAACTATAAGGCCTGCTTGACCCGCCAGCAGATATATTGTTCCTAAAATTATACTGGTTCTCACGTGTGTAAGCTTCTATATAGTCTCCTACAATAACTATTCGAATATCCGTATAGTGCTCGATAAACGGTTGCACCACAAAGGGATATGCCAGCGATTGCGATGCTGCCTGGTTATAAACCTCCTCAATGTTGTTCCAATAATGGATACCATACCCACAATCGAGGCGGTCTTCTTTGGTCACAACCCGTTCAATCTGGTGACGGTTAAAGTAGCCTATAGCATGCATCAGGCTGAACCTGCGGGTTATGACAAGCGTATGGGGAAGCATCCATTTGCGTAAAACTAATGCCTGGGCAACCTTTGAGGAACTCAGTGTTTGTGCTGACGCAGACGGAAATAGTTCAACCCCTCTCTCCAAAAGGTCTATAAGAATCCGATCCTTTACACCCTTGTAGCTGAGAACCCCTAAAAAAACATCCCCGGCTTTCAGTTCATCGTAGCGGTCCTTTAACTCTCTACTGTTACGAATTATCATCTCTTTTATCCCTCTGATGACTTTCCAGCCCCAGGTCGATTAAACGATCAAGGAGTTGCCCAAAGGTCAACCCGGCGGTCTTGGCTGCAAGCGGAAAAAGGCTCACTGGTGTCATCCCCGGAATTGTGTTGGTCTCCAAAACAAAAATTTTTTCA
>DAOVGD010000025.1 GCA_030672555.1 Desulfobacterales bacterium | reverse complement strand
CGAATGGGCCATGTTCCGAGACCCTGCCGTCCAGTTAACCATGACCGGCGTTTTTCCGGCAAATAATGTGGCAAGATAGACAATATTTGCACCTACCGACGCAGGGAGCATGATCCCTACATGGGTGCCTGGAAGCTGTTGGATGTGGGGTTTGAGCGCCATAATCGCGGTAATGATGTCACGATAGGTCTTTTCGCCGCTCAACTGATCCGCGATGATGACCTTGCCCGGATTGCGCTTTGCCTGATTCAGGAAGGCCTCGGTTATGGTGCTCCCTTCAGGCACTGTCAACGGCCTGTTTTCAGAGGATTCAACAAACCATTTCGGACTGACCGATTTTAATTGAGCGAGGTCAGACGAGACACCTTTGCCTATGGCAGCCAGCATGACATCGCCGACTGTCTTCAGCGAATCGGTATCAACGGGGGGGAAACCGAATTCCTTTTCCAGCCACAGGATAACTTCGGCGATGGCGAGGCTATCCAGTCCGAGGTCGTATGCGAGACGGTGGTTTTCATTCAGGTCTGTTCGTCCCGTAACTTGTTCGAAATACGTTAAAACGAGTTTTCGCGTGGTTTCAGGCACGGAACCTGTGTCGCCCTCGATCTTTACATATTCGGGCTCCGGCCGCACCCGAATCCCTCCTTTTTCCCAAAACAGATAGGGGACGTAGGTGTTGCGCCAGGCATTGGCATTGTAGAAATCTTTCATGAAGTGGTTCATGGTGAACCGGTCTGCACCGCGAGGGAAGTTGTCCGGCTCGACAAATTCGATTTCTACCGGCCGGCGGGGCATAAAAAAGAGGCCGTTGAGGAATAAATACTTTAAATGGTGTTTTAGATTCGTCATAAAGTCCGGGGACTTGCCGGAAGCCCAGCTAAAACTGCTTCCCCACAAGCCGTTCTGACGGATCAGTACGACGCGTACATCAGGGATATTTTCCAGGATCACGTCAACAGCGCTGGTGGCTCCGAGTTCTTCCAGGTAACCCCGTTTGATATGACCGGCAGGGTAAAGCAACAGGTTTTCCCCGTTGCGAAGACCTTTGATACTTTTTGAAAGGACGTTCCTAATGCCTTTTATCGCTGCAGCGCCTTCTCTTGCCATATCCGGAATCGGCCGGGCGCCAAACCTCTTGCTGAACCAACCGATAAGCGGCCGGTCTATGCGAAATTCGCTTGCAAGAGAACGTGGTGCAAAATCCTTGTGCAAGACAGAGAGCATGATCACCGGGTCGATCAGCGCAGGATGATTCGGAAGGAACAGTATGCTCTTATGTCCCCTGGCTTTTATCTTATCCAGGCCTGTGACCTTGATACGATAACGGAGCCGGAGTGCGAACTTGACCAGAAATTCCAAAAGAGTATCCATGAGTCTATACTCCTTATGTAATTACTCAGGTTTGTCAGGTTCACGGTTCAGAGTTCAGGGGTTCACGGTTCAGGGTTGCCTCTCTTTCGTTAACCTTCACTAACCCCGAACCTTGAACCGTGAACCCCTGAACCTGAGCAGTTACCCCAACTTATTGAGCAGATACCGTAAAGTCCCGCTTTTTAAAAGGTGAGGATTGGATTCTCAAATTAACATCACCTTTCATTATCCACAAAATAGAATAAAGTTCCACCGGCTATAAAGAAGAGTGAAATAGATGCAATGCTTGCTCGTGACGCGATATTGCTGCTATAACCCATAGATCTTACAAGCAGACCGACTCCACCCATGAGAACGGGGCCGATAACGGTGGCGAATTTGCCGAGCATATTATAAAAGCCGAAGTACTCTGCTGATTTGTCAATAGGAATTATTTTCGCATAATATGAGCGACTTAATGCCTGAATACCACCCTGGACCAGACCAATGATAATGGCCAGGATATAGAATTCATTTTTGGTTTCTATGAAAGCGCCCCATATGGAAACGAATAGATAGACCGCAATGGCGATAAGGATAGCGGGCTTAGCTCCGATTTTTCCTCCAAGGTAACCGAACCCTATGGCAGATGGGAACCCGACGAATTGAGTGATGAGCAGCGCAACGATTAAATCATTCGATTTAAAACCTATGGAAATGCCGTAATCTACCGCCATGCGTACGATTGTATCCACGCCGTCCATATAAAGCCAGTAAGCCGCAAGGAACAGAACGATGGGTTTCAATTGACGGACCTCCTGAAAAGTCTCTTTCAATTGAGTAAGACCAGCTCTTATCATATTCACACCAGATTCTGGCGCCCCATTCATAGGCTCCTTCACGAACAGGAAGAGCGGGACCGAGAAGACCGCCCACCAAACACCCACGGAGAGGAATGAGAATTTCACGGCTTCTCCGGCGTCTGCAAATCCAAATGTATCAGGTCTGAGTGTCATCCATACATTCACCGCAAAAAGAAGACCACCACCTAAATATCCAAACGAGAAACCCAATGCAGACACAAAATCGATCTTCTTCTTAGATGCAACACCGGTAATCAATGCATCATAGAAGATGTTTCCTCCTGAGAATCCTATGGTTGCAAAGACATACAGCATTATGGCCATAGGCCAATTACCCCTCGAAACCATGTACAGGGCCGAGGTCATCACAATGCCCATGTAAGCAAAGAAAAGGAGAAATTTCTTTTTTGATGTGCCTTTGTCGGCAATAGCCCCCAGTATGGGCGCTGACAAAGCCACAGTGATGCCCGCGATTGAATTCGCCAGCCCCAATCTGGCAGTGCTTACTGTGGTATCAACGCCGGCGCTCCAGAATTGTTTAAAAAAGATCGGAAAAAATCCGGCCATGATCGTAGTGGCAAAGGCCGAATTGGCCCAATCATACATGCTCCACGCGATGATTGTCTTTTTGTCGTCAAGCGGCATATGGTTTTCTAATATGATTCAATATGCTTAATGATATCTTCCAGTTGTTTAACGGGCTTATGATATAAATTCCGTCTACAATATCTTTGATGTCTGTGACCAGTTCTTTGGCGATATCCACTCCTGCCTTTCTTTGATCGTTTTTGTCTTCATACCGTCCCATCCGGTCCCTAATATATTTTGGTATGTTGATACCAGGGACCTCATGATGGAGAAACTCCGCATTCTTGTGTGACAACAGGGGATAGATCCCCACAAAGATCGGTACATTACAATCCCTTGTCTTTTCCACAAGCAGTTCAATATCTTCTTTAACGAATAGGGGTTGCGTCATCATAAACTGAGCGCCGCACTCGATTTTTTTCTTCAGCCTTTTCAACTGGATTTCCGGGTGCTTTGCAACAAAGTTTAGAGCCCCTGCTATGGAAAAATTGGTCTCCATTTTTATTGATTTCCCGGACATATTGGTCCCGTTATTCAGCTTTGTCATGATTTCAATGAGGCGAAATGAATTTATCGAAAACACCCCTTTTGCTCCGGGCTGGTCAGTAAAGTTTGCCGGGTCGCCGGTTATGGCCAGCATTCCTTCGATTCCGAGTGCGTGTGCCCCCATGAGCGCTGATTGTATACCCAGAATGTTTCTGTCGCGACAGGTCATATGTACGATAGTTTGTATCCCCGTATCCCTCTTAATAAGATGAGCAAGAGGGATATTGTCCATTCTGAGTATGGCCAGGGGGTTTTCAGCAAGAGAGATTCCGTTTGCGCCTGCTTCCGCAATTCTTTTTGCCCCTTCCATGATGTGGGAGATGTCTAAATGATGGGGCGGGTCGATTTCAACAATCACAGGAACTTGTTCTGGAATAAGATTGTCCAGGAATCCCCCTTTTTTAAACCTGATCTCCTGTGGTTGCAATTGTGAAGGGACTTCCGCAACAGAGGCTCTTAAACTCTTTTTTCCCTTTCTTGCAGAAATTTTTCGGGCAAGAGCGGCTATGTGTGACTGGTTGGTACCGCAGCATCCTCCTACAAGAGTTGCCCCCATATCGACCATTTCCATAACCTTTTTAGAGAAATAATCCTCATCTATCATGAACATGGCCCGACTTTCCTGGAGTTCCGGCATGCCGGCATTCGCGTATACAGAAATGGGGGCATCTTTTATCCGGGTGAGTTGCTTTACGGTTTCGATCATACCGGTAATCCCGCGGCCGCAATTGGAACCCACAATATCCGCACCGGCCTCCAGGCAGGCAGAGGCACATTCATAGGCACGTTTACCGTACATTGTTCTCCCCTGAAACGGGTAGACCATCTGTGAAATAATCGGAAGAGAAGAGACCGATTTTGCAGCCCGTATTGCAGCCAGCATCTCATCAAGGTCAGCAAAGGTTTCAAGGATAATGACATCGACACTGGATTCAGCAAGGATCTCTATCTGTTCTCTAAAGATTGCTTCAACATCACCTGCTGACAACTCTTCATGTTCGGACATTGCGATGTCGATACCAAGAGGGCCTACGGAGCCCGCTACCCAGGCACTATCTCCCGCAACCTCAAGGGCGAGTTTTGCCCCCCTGTTATTGATATCCTTAATTTTGTGTTCCAGACCGTATTTTTCAAGTTTATACCGGTTTGCCGCGAACGTGTTTGTCTCTATTAGTTCGCTTCCTGCCTCAAGGTATGAACGTAGGATGTTCTTCACCATTTCCGGTTCTATAATATTCAAATAGTCGTAGCAGGTAGTAATATCGACTCCCATTTCATAAAACCGGGTCCCCATGGCACCGTCTCCAAGGACAATACCTTCAGATATTCTTTCCAGAAAAGATTTATTTTTATTCATAGCAGCTCCTAAGAAGTGATGACTTCGTAAAAAGTCGTTCATAAAAGACTTTTTACGAAGTCATCAAGAATGGAATGTTTTTGAGAAATACTTTTGTCATATTC
>DAOVGD010000016.1 GCA_030672555.1 Desulfobacterales bacterium | reverse complement strand
ATCCTACTGCAAAAGAGTGAGAAACGACCCAAATTCCCGCAAGTTTTCGTCAAATAGGCCTGCTATTCTCCTCAAATTTGCGAAAATTTTGTCTCGTTCTCACTCTTTTTCGTTACGGACATAATTCTCGGACAGCCTCCATAGTCTCTTGTCAGCACCTACTGGGTGCCACGGACAAACAAGTTTGTCCATGGCACCCGTCCTGAGTCATAAGAAGATCGATCATAAGATCTGTAGTATGAGAAGGTTTAGAACTCAAAAAGAGAAAGCGTGAACGGTTACGATTTTTGCAACCGTTCACGGGATGAAGAATTTCACGAAAGGATGATTCTACAGTGAGTCATCAAAGATACGATGTTGCGATTATTGGTGGGGGAATCATCGGCATGGCTACCGCCATGGCGCTGGTGAACAATTGCCGAATCTCACTTGTCGTGCTTGAGGCGGAAGAACGCCTTGCGGCCCACCAGACCGGGAACAACAGCGGGGTTATCCATTCGGGCTTGTATTACAGGCCCGGTTCCCTCAAAGCGCGCAACTGCATCATAGGCCGCAAGGCCATGTACCGCTTCTGCAGGGAGAATGGCATCCCCTGCAAGCGTTGCGGTAAAATCGTTGTCGCGACCAGCAAAAGTGAATTGCCGGCTCTGGCGGAGTTGGAGCGCAGAGGCCAGGCCAATGGACTTAAATCTCTCAAAAATTTGGGACCTGAAGAGATTCGCGAGTATGAACCCCATGCCTCCGGTATAGCAGGGCTCTGGTGCCCGGAAACAGGCATTGTGAATTACGTCCAGGTAGCTGAGGCCTTTGCGGACAAGGTTCAAAAAAAGGGCGGGGAGATCAGAACCAATGCCCGCGTGTACAACTGCCGGCGCGAGGCATATGGCTTGCTTCTTGAAACCCCTCGAGGTAAGGTCCGTTGCCGCTATCTTATCAACTGCAGCGGCCTGCGATGCGACCGGGTCGCCCGAATGTGCGGTGTAGATCCGGGGCTGATGATTGTACCTTTTCGGGGGGAGTATTACGAGTTGATCCCTGAAAGGCGGTCTCTTGTTAAGAATCTGATTTATCCGGTGCCTGATCCAGCCTTTCCTTTTCTTGGTGTTCATTTCACGCGAATGATAGGAGGCGCCGTCAAAGCCGGGCCAAATGCGGTACTCGCATTCAAAAGGGAGGGTTACAAGAGGTCGAGTGTTTCCGTACCGGATGTCCGGGATATTGTATTTTACGGAGGTTTTTGGGATCTCGTCAGGAGACACTGGAAAATGGGCATTCAGGAATTCGTCCGCTCCTGGAGTCGGAAGGCTTTTGTGAAAGCACTTCAGAAAATGATTCCCGAGCTGACTATTGAAGACGTCTATCCAAGCAGAGCCGGCGTTCGGGCACAGGCGTTGGATCGGAACGGACTCCTGGCAGATGATTTCAGAATTGCTCAGGCGGAAAGGATGATCCATGTATTGAACGCACCGTCTCCTGCTGCAACTGCTTCGATCAGCATCGGCCAGACCATTACCGCTATAGCAGAAAAGAACTTCGACCTGCACATCAGGCATTGATATTATGCCCCTTGACCACAGGAGTGTACGTTAAACACAGAACTTCGGGGTCTCACCACAGAGAAGGGAAAAGGCTAACTTGCTGGGAGGTCGGGCATGGCGTTATGAGATGTTCCCGTTTGTCACGGCTGAACTGGAGGAGCTGGATCTATTGAAAACCTTGAGTCGGGGCATGATACCGGTTCATTATCGGTTTTACCTCCTCATTGGTTCTTGACAACAAAATCTTTTTCGTGTACGACTTTGGTAAATCGTTTACGTTAAGGAATGGTTACTTATGACTCGCATCGTGGCTGATAGTAGCGCTCTGATTCTGTTGACCAAATGTGATTTGATCGAAATTTTCTGTGACTTATTCGAGGTCATTGTTCCACCAGCTGTTACTGAAGAAGTGGCTTCAGAAAATTTGATCAGAAATTATCCGGATGCCGCTTTAATTTCGGAGCTGGTCTCAAAAGGGGCGTTGAAGATCAAGAGCATAAGCACTGATAGATTCCCCTTGCCCATATCACTTCACCAGGGAGAAAAAGAAGCATTATTATTAGCGTTAGAGTTGAAGGACTCGATAGTTGCTACGGATGAGGGCAAGGCGATTAAGGCAGCAAAGTTTTTGAAAATTCCGTTTATCATTACCCCCAAGATTGTTGTCGAATTGTTTAGATTGCAGAAAATATCGTTTAAGAAGGCCCGACAATCCATTGAAAAGCTGGGCACTATTGGAAGATATTCACCTGAGATCATCGCTGACGCGTTGTATCATTTAATGGAGGAAAAGGATGGCAAAGCCCACCACCATAAGGATACCTGAAGATCTTTTGAATGAGATCGACCAATTTGTACAAGAGTTAAAGTTGGAACGTTCTGCCTATCTAAGGGAAGTCCTGCGGAAAGGATTCTCTATTGATAAGGAAGACCGGTTATTGCAGAAATACATTCGCGGGGAGTTGAGCTATATGGAAGTCTGCCGGGAATTAAAATGGAACCCATGGGAATTTCTGCACAAATTGAAAGCTAAAAACCTACTTTTAAATGTTGGGTTAGAGAATTGGCTCGACACGACAGACTTGCGACTACAATGATGCGTACAAGTTGCAGGGGTTCTCTCTGGGGAC
>DAOVGD010000181.1 GCA_030672555.1 Desulfobacterales bacterium | reverse complement strand
CATCTCATTGACCGCATCCTGATCAAACCTGCTTGCCATTTCCTCATCTTTTGTTTCTACCATCACATTTGCCAGTACCTTATCGACTTCTTTCTGAACGAGTTTTTCGCTCTCTTCCGCAGTTATATCTTTATTCTTCTCCTTGCTCTTTATCTGAGCATCAAACGCCACCAGTGTAATAAGAAGCTGGGACTGGAAGTCGCTCAATAATTCGATAATCTTTGTAATCTTTTGACCGGCAAGATCCTGAAAGGAAAGGTTCTCAAATATCTTGGTCGCAAGATCCATAATGAACGCAAAGTGAGTGTTCGACTCGTCAAGGATCTGCTTGATAGTATCCCTGTCCTTCCTGTTAATAATCGTCTTATCTTCAAAATCTTTTAACAGGGAAGCATCCACTTCAACATCAAAAAGCTCGGTTTTTACCTTTGTCAGTTTTTCAAGATTTGTCTTGATACGGTCGGCAATATCAGAGACAAGGGTCAGATCCTGGGATTCCTCACCTTCTGTTTTTGAAATCTCCTTTGCCTGAGGTATCTCAAGTGGAAGATTTTCTTCCAGGAAAAGAGAAGCCAGGTTTTTGTCCAATTTTTCAAGAAACCCTTTATACTTGTCACTCTCTGTTGACCGGGAAAGCGCCGACAATATCAATTGTATCGGTACATCAGCAAAATTGTCTTCAATATTGATCCCTTTTAAAGACTCGTTGATCGCGGTATGAAATAGTTGCATATCACAAGCCTTTTTGTCTTCACGCATCGTCTTTAGATGCTTCTTCACCGCCTCATTAGTACAGAATTCATACAATGTTTGAAACATGGTATCCAGATCAAACTCGTAAAACTTTTCTTTGTCTTCTTTTTCCTCCGTAGCGCCCACAAGCTCAGATAGTCTGGACATTGATTCCATCAATTCCTGCTGGCTCGATACAATCTCATCGACCAATGGTTTATGTGTCTTAACCCCTCCGCACATTTTCTCTACGACTTCGTAGACTGAATCGACTTCTTCATCTCTGGTGATATCTATTTCGTTAAGTACTTTGATATTTTCTTTTGTCCGGCCAATATCCTCTTGAATCTTTTCAGTCAGATCCATTATCACCATGGTAGCGTTTTCTGTCATTATATTAATATCTTCAAGTTGTCCCATGGCATCTGAAAGACGTTTGCCGGATTGCCCAAAATCAATCTCCTGGGCAGCATCGACTGAAAAATCTTTCAAGGAGAGATTCAATTTTTTGGCCAGTTCGCCGATCCTGCCTATCATTGATACGGAGACTTCTTTATAGAATACGTCATCCGCCGTTCCCATAGAAATCGATGCATCACTATCCTTGGCCGTATCAGCATCCTCTGATACTATCTCAGAGGCTACTTCCTGTTCTACCACCTGGGTTATTTCCTGTGCTAACGTGCCACCCGGTTGAACCGTTATCACATAAATGGCCTCTGGCGTCCTAATTTTGAATGTACCGCTATTCAGCTCCAGCCTAATCTCGGGGAGCATCTGTCCAGTCATATTAAATACCTTTCTAATAAATACTTAACCACACCTTCCCATAAATTTTCCAGCAATTCTAAACATTCTTTTGTTTCGTATCTTCCTCACACGCACTATCTCAGTTATCGCATTAAGGAAAAAACATGACTCATTCTTATCACACGGGACGATTTTTGTGCCATCCTTTTTCCATCCTTTGAAGGAGATCTTAAGCAAAATTTGATCACCTTTTTTGCATCCCTCCCCAGCCTCAAAAGCTATGCCGCCAGCGCTGATGTTGCACAATCGTGCCCCTTTGAGGTTCTTATCAACGTCTTGAAGATTGACCAGGGGGGCATACGTTATGGAGTAATCTTTGTTGATCCTTAAACTTTGTCTCAAATCTTGCTCCACAATTCTCTCCTTTCGGATTCTAACAAATCTATGATTAAAAATTACATCACAATGTCATTAAAAAGCAAGGGATTCTTTGGCAACTTCACACGAAAAATCCCCTGGCGCTATCTAAAACACCAGGGGATCTTTTCGTAATCAAAGGATTCGTCATTTTACATTTATCATTCTTCATTGTTCATTTATCATTGTCAAAAAAATGATTCCGTTTTAGATGACAAATGACAGATGATAAATGATAAATATCAGCTACTTCTTATCATCCTTTACTTCTTCAAAGTCGGCATCTACCACGTCTTCCTTTTTTGACGGCTCCTCCTCAGGTTGCGCGCCGGCCTGCTGTGCTTCCGCGGCTTGGGCATACATGGTTTCGGCCAGCTTATGGGAAGCCTGCATCAACTCATCTGTCAATTTTTTGATCTCTTCTGTATCTGCCGCCTCCATAGCCTTTTTAAGACGCTCGATAGATCCTTCAATGTTGGTTCGAGTAGCAGAATCTACCTTGTCCCCTAATTCCTTGATCGATTTTTCCGTACTGTAGATCATACTGTCAGCTGTATTTCGTGCCTCTATCAACGCTTTTTTCTTCTTGTCCTCTTCGGAATGCATTTCAGCATCCTTGACCAGCTTATCGATTTCTTCCTCACTTAAACCGCTCGACGCGGTAATCTTGATCGATTGTTCCTTGCCTGTCCCTAAATCTTTAGCTGCAACATGCACAATACCGTTGGCATCAATATCAAAGGAAACCTCAACCTGTGGCACGCCACGGGGCGCCGGCGGAATACCCACCAATTCAAACCGCCCCAGAGTCTTATTGTACGCCGCCATTTCACGTTCTCCCTGGAGGATGTGAATAGAGACCGCAGGCTGATTGTCAGCGGCTGTCGAGAATACCTGGCTCTTCTTGGTGGGAATCGTGGTGTTCTTTTCAATCAGCTTGGTAAACACCCCACCCAGCGTCTCAATGCCGAGAGATAGAGGGGTAACATCAAGGAGAAGTACATCCCTGACATCTCCTTTAAGGACACCACCCTGAATGGCAGCCCCCATTGCAACAACCTCATCAGGGTTAACCCCTTTGTGGGGGTCACGCCCAAAGATTTTTTTGACGGCTTCCTGAACAGCGGGCATACGGGTCATCCCGCCCACCAATATGACTTGATTGATATCGGAAGGCTTCAAGCCCGAGTCCTTAAGGGCAATCTCGCATGGGGAGACAACTCGGTTCAATAGTTCTGAGACCAGTGCTTCCAGCTTGGCCCGTGTCAACTTAATATTCATATGTTTTGGTCCGCTCGCATCAGCTGTGATAAAAGGTAGATTGATATCGGTCTCTACGGATGTGGACAATTCCATTTTGGCCTTTTCAGCCGCCTCTTTCAGGCGCTGAAGAGCCATTTTGTCGCTTCGTATATCAATCCCTTGATCCTTCCTGAATTCATCCGCCAGGTAATCGATGATACGCAGATCGAAATCTTCTCCGCCGAGATGTGTATCCCCGTTGGTCGCTTTTACTTCAAAGACACCATCGCCTATCTCAAGGACGGAAATATCAAAGGTTCCTCCCCCTAAATCGAAAACAGCTATCCGCTCATCCTGTTGTTTATCCATCCCGTAAGCAAGCGAAGCCGCCGTTGGTTCATTTATTATTCTGAGGACATTAAGTCCTGCAACCTTACCCGCATCCTTGGTTGCCTGTCGTTGGCTGTCATTGAAATAAGCCGGCACAGTAACAACCGCCTCCTTTACCTCTTCGCCAAGATATTCTTCTGCGGTTTTCTTCATTGACTGAAGAATAAAAGCCGAAATTTCCGCCGGGCTGTATTCTTTGTCACGCACTTTAAGACGGGTATCACCGTTGGCTGCCTTTGTAATCTTATACGGCAGTATTTTGATATCATTCTGAACTACAGATGAATCATACTTTCTCCCGATTAAACGCTTTACGGCAAATACGGTATTTTCAGGGTT
>DAOVGD010000153.1 GCA_030672555.1 Desulfobacterales bacterium | reverse complement strand
AGAGATGTGCCAATAGCTTGATGTAGTCCCGCCTGGGCGGGACGAAAACCGCAGGCATACCCGTGGATATGTCGAGGATTTTCGCAAGCCCTTGATGCGCAAGAGATTGGTGCAGATCGAGTCAAAAATCGCTCAATTTAGTTTAAGTAAGGAGGGATTGAAAAATGGGGATGTTGTCCTCCTCAAGTGCTATTGTGCGATATAGGGTTGAAGGAAGAGTTCCGGATCCTTTTGTTGATACCATCCGAGATTCTCTAAAGAGAGATACCATCCAAGAAATAGATAAAGATCCATGTGAGAAGGTATGCGGCTGGACATCTTTTCAGACGCCGTTTGCGCCGCAGTTTGATGATTCTTCATTTATGGTGGGCGAATACTTGGTATTTTCTTTTAGGATTGATACAAAAAAGGTCCCCTCAAAAGTAGTTAAAAAGAATTATGAAATTGAGACAGCCAAAATACTCGCCGACACAGGTCGAGAGTTCCTCTCAAAAAACGAAAAGAAAGAAATAAAAGAACGGGTAAAAGATGTTTTGTTGTTAAGAATACCGGCAACGCCGAACCAGTATGACGTTGTCTGGAACTACGAGCACGCCTGGTTATGGTTTTTTTGTTCATCAAAGTCTGCAATCGAAGAGTTTGAGAGCCTTTTTTTAAAATCTTTTGGTCTTAGTCTGATAAGGATGTTTCCTTTTACTCTTGGGGACCTTTCGGCTGGTCTTTCAGATGATGAGAGAGACAGACTTCAAAAAATAACATACACAGGATTGACGGTTTCGTAAAAAATCTTTTTTCTCACGCAAAGGCGCAAAGACAATGTATTGTTATTAAAGAAAAAAATTGCGTCCTTGGCGACTTTGCGTGATATTTTGAACTTTTTGCGAAATCGTCAGATTTGGTGTGAGGATGTAATAAATGCTTGATATATCAATATTGCTCAAGAGATATAGATTCCTTGGTTTCGAATTTCTTACCTGGCTGTGGTTCCTAACGGAAAAAAGCGAGGGGTCCATAGACCTGCCGGATGAAGTCACTGTTTCACTTGTTCCGGGTGATAAAGTTGTCATGGAGCTGGTTGACAGCGCAAAACCTGAGACTGTGACCATCCTCGGGGAAGATGCAGACCTTGAAGAGGCCAGAATATCGCTTAAAAAAAGGATGCTTGTCCGGGAGATGAAATTCAGGCTTAAGATTAATGATAATGAGTGGAGCTTTGGTTTGAACGGCGAGAACTTTACATTTACTTCTTTTAAGACACCCAAGACCGGGAAAGTAGAAAAGAAAGATGACTTTGAAGGAGCAATCCTTGAGAAAATATTTCTTTACGAAGAGTGCATCAATGTTATTGACACTCTTTTTAAGCGATTCATAAAACAGAGAATATCTGATGAATGGACTACGAGACAGATACCGTCTCTAAGGAAGTGGATTGCGGGTAATATATAATCTTAGGTTATTAAATCCGAAATCCGAAGCACGAAATCCGAAACAAATGCGAATGACCAAAATCCGAAACAATATGATTTGGAAGTTTGTACTAGTCCTTCGCGGGGAATAAGGTACTGCGAAAGAGTGGATAGGGTTTTGAACATTTGATATTTAAATTTCGAATTTGTTTCGGATTTCGATATTCGAATTTCGGATTTTTTCAAAACTCTTAGCCCCCCTTTACCCAAAAAATATTTTCTTAAAATTGTATATCTACAAACAAAAGAAAGGATTTCCTGGCATGCAGCCGATTATAGCGATTGTGGGAAAGTCGGGTGTAGGAAAAACAACTCTCATTGAGAAATTGATTTCAGAGTTTCTCAAAGAAGGATTCAGGGTTGCCACCATAAAACACGCGGCTCATGATTTTGAGATAGACCACGAAGGAAAAGATACGTGGCGCCACACCAACGCGGGCGCCAGCGCCGTAATAATTTCTTCGGCGTATAAAATGGCGATGATAAAACAGCTTAAAGAGGAAATAAGCCTTAACAGGCTTTGTGATCTTTATTTGGATGAGGCGGATATAGTTATTGCCGAGGGCTACAAAAAAGAGAAGATACCCAAAATAGAGGTCTTCAGAAAAGCGTGTAACGAACAACTCTTATGTGAAAAGAAAGATCGTCTTATTGCCGTTGCTTCTGATACGCCGCATGACATTGATCTTCCTGTATTTGACGTGAATGACTCAAAATCGATTTGTGAGTTCATCATTAAAAAAGTTGTTCAAAAAAAACGCGAACCTTCCCGGGTCGCGTTAAGGATAAACGATCGGAAAATACCATTAAATCACTTTGTTAAAGAGATGTTCAAGCAGGTATTTATGGGTATGATCTCTACGTTAAGATTAAAAAGGATTGATACGCCAAAGAAAGTCGAATTAATTGTTGACCTGGAAGAGACGACCAAGGTTGATGATTCCGCAAAAAGTCCCTTTCCGCCAGAACAGCCTTTTTCTTGACACTGTAAGCCCCACCTGCTAAATTTTATAAGATTAAAAGATGTTAGAGACTTGGCGCAACGCCATGTCTTTCAATAAAGGTCTCATAAAAGGGCGGCATTGGAGTAATGGTTACTTTTTTTAACGAAAAGCAAGGGCGGTATAATCCGGAATTCACCTATAAGACAGGGGTGGATCCTGAAAAAGACGCATGGTATACTACCTGTTTCATAGAAAATCACCTCGATTATTACGCTTTTCCAGAGCATGTTGCCTCCCCTGAACAGATAAGGTTTATGGTCTATATTGAGGATAACGAGAGGTTTTATCCATGCTCAGATCATACGTTTAGCAGGATCATGAAACAAGAAAAGACCCCTCTAATAGAGGCGGAGTATGATAAGGTCTTGCGGAAGATCTTGCGGCTGATCGAACATCAGATACAAGACAAAAAGGAGCGGGACTATATAAAGGCGTTGATTACAATTAAATATGCGCATGAGACACGAGATGGGATAATGATTCCATCTCGGCTTGAAAAACGCCTTTTTAAAATATACCTTGACCGCACCCAGATTGAGGATCCCCGCACAAGTGAAAAAGAGGAACGGAACAGGAAGACCTTAACTGCTCTTCAATCCGAGGCATTTAACGAGGCCATTGACTTTTTGGATGATTTTTCCAGCCTATCCCGTTCTGACAACATTGGAGCTCTTAAAGAACAGATGGACTTCTTAAAACTCCAACGCCTTATCTTTCTCTCCACTGAAAACAAACTCTGGGAAACTGATAAGCTGTCCCGTTTTGGTTTTTCAGATTATATGGATCTATTTAAGCGTCCGATTTCAGGAAACGGTTACGAACCCCTCAAACGATTTTTGAGCGTCCGCGAAGATACAGGAACGAAGAAGGTTTTGTGGCTCGCAAATGAAGCAGGTGAGGTATTATTCGATCTTGCCATTATTAAGCATTTGGCACAACTTGGACATAAGGTGATTATTGCTGTAAAAGAGGGCTCCCTCTTTGAAAAGGTAACCTTTAAGGATGTTGAGGAGGACCCCAGCCTTAATGCCGAACTTGGCGATGCCCTGGAGGTTAAAGATAAGAGGTTGAGTAAAAAGAGTCTTGCAGTGCTTCTGAAAGTAGATCAAAATATCATAGTGGTCTCTGATGGAACACAGGAGACAATCAACCTGTTAATGGCTTCAACAACATTTGCGCGTATATTCAAAGAAGTTGACGCAGTGATCACCAAGGGTCCGGAACAATGCCGACGTTTTTTTGATACGCATTTTAGATTTACACAGGACATTTTTAATTTTTCTAAGGGAGAAGACGGAACAGTTTGTATCCGCTACAAACCGAAGCATCCGAATGCGGTGAAATTTTCGCATGAGGAACTGGAGGAAAGGGCAGAGGCTATTATTCAACAAGTGGAAGATGCCAAAAAAGAAGGGATGTCGGTAATCTTTTACAGCGGCATTATAGGTTCGATCCCTGGCAAAATAGCCTTGGCCAAGAAGATCATGTCTGTTTATATTGAGTTGCTTAAGAAGCAGTATTCAAGCACCTTTATTATTAATCCTTCAGAGTATTTTATACCTGGAATGGATGCAGACGACCTCATGTATATGTGGGAGAGGGTACAGAGGAGCGGTCTCATAGATATTTGGCATTTCCAGGCATATTCCGATATCATGAGAGCATTTCAGGCAATGGATATGAAGATCCCTCCGGAATGGGTGGGAAAGGATGCCACATTCAGCACTGGCTGTACCAAAGAGATGAAAATTGCTTTGGAAGTGCAGAAAGAACACCCGGAGATGCAGATTATAGGTCCTTCAAAAGAAAAATTTTTAAGAAGAAAAGAATATGGTATAGGAAAGATGTATGATGAGCGCTTAGCGGAGTCTCCCTTAGTCTAACCTCCCACCCCACCCGGTTTTTTTATGTAAGGACCCGTCAATGAAAAAGGCAAGCACAAAAACTAAGTTTATTATTATACTGACAGGTTCTGTTTTAGTCCTTCTTATAAGCCTGGCGTTAGGCAGTGTATATTCTGAATGGCTTTGGTTTGAAAGCATCCACTACGCGCCGGTTTACATAAAGATATTGAGCATAAAAGCTGCTTCCAGCCTGGTGTTTTCTCTTGTTTTTTTCCTTTTTGGTTTTGCTTCGGTCAAACTGGCGTGGGCACAGGGGGACCGGGCCGGAGCGCTTACAGATTCCGAAGTCAGGTTGTTTGACGCAAAAAACCTTAATATTCAGACGGCGCATATACGCATAGGTTTGTGGGTGACACTGTTTGTGTTCGCCTTCATTGCCGGTGGCATAGGCTTTAACCACTGGGATACGATTCTACGATATCTTCATCCACAAAAGTTCGGATTATATGACCCGATATTTAACAAGGATCTGGGATTTTATATCTTTTCCTATCCATCCCTTAGACTGTTTCAGGCCCTCGCGTTTTATGGGTTTGTTATAGTAATTGGGCTTACCTTTTTTGTTTATATATTAAACCGCAACATTGGTCTATTACAGGGCCGTCCTAAGGCCACGAAATCAGCGCGAATACATCTTTTTATCATCTTTGCAGTGCTCTTGGGGATTAAAGCGTGGGGGTACCGGCTCGACATGCTTGAGACCCTTTATTCCTCGGATGGGTTTGTTTTCGGGGCGCGATACGCCAATATTTACGGAGACATAGTTGCCTATAAGGCGCTGCTCGCAATAGTCGTTTTGACCGCTATCATCTGTTTGGCTGCTCTCTTTGGAAAAAGGGGGCGCCTTCCTGTTCTTGCCGTGTCTATATGGGGTATTGCCGTTGTAACCCTACAGCTTATCTACCCTGCCCTGTTGCAAGAAATTATAGTGGAACCTACCGAACTGGACAGGGAGAGACCTTATATCCGGCACAATATAGAGTCTACGGGAAGGGCTTACGGACTCGATCTGATAAGAAGTGAGAATTACCCGGTAGTAGAACATCTGAGCACCGACGATATCAAGGAATGTCGCTCTACTATAAAGAACATCAAGATATGGGACAAGCGTCCTTTAAAAGAGACATACGTCGATCTTCAAGAAATTCGCCTCTACTACTCTTTTTTAAATGTGGATGTTGATCGTTACCAGGTCGGCAAAGACTATGTGCAGGTTATGCTCAGTCCCCGCGAACTCAATATAGACAATCTTCCGCATACAGCGAAGACATGGATCAATAAACACCTCCTTTATACTCACGGACATGGTTTCTGTATGAGTCCGGCAAACCAGGTTTCCACCGAGGGACTTCCTGTATTCTTTGTGAAGGATATTCCTCCGGCCTCGCCTATGGGCCTTACTGTGGAGAGACCAGAGCTCTATTACTCCGAAAAAACGGATGATTTCGTTATCGTGGAGACCTCAACAAAAGAGTTTGATTATCCAAAGGGGGACACCAATATATACACAACATATCGAGGCAGCGGTGGTGTGGCGCTCGATTCGTTTATAAAGAAGTTGGCCTTTTCTCTGAAGTTTTTTGACGTAAATATCCTCCTTTCAGAATACCTTCTTCCGAAAAGCAGGATAATGATCTATCGAGAGATCCAAAAGCGGGTAAAACATGTGGCCCCGTTTTTGAAATTCGATAGTGATCCATACTTGGCGATGGCTGATGGACGACTTTTTTGGATTATTGATGCCTATACCACCAGTTGTTATTACCCTTATTCAGAACCGTATGCATTGGAAGAGAGACGGAAAAAAGAGTACGAGGGGATCTCTTTTTCGTTCTCTAAAGACATCTTCTTTTCCCGTGATGTGAACTACATAAAGAACTCTGTAAAGGTTGTGGTAGATGCCTATAACGGCAGTGTTGATTTCTATGTGTTTGACTCTGTTGATCCGGTCTTGAAATCGTATCAGACCGCCTTTTCAGGCCTGTTTAAAGATGGAGAGACCATGCCGGATGGGTTGAAAAGTCACGTGCGTTATCCGAAAGATCTCTTTTTGATCCAGGCCAAGATGCTGAAAAAATATCACATGACCGATGTTGAGGTCTTCTACAATCAGGAAGACTTGTGGGCGCGACCGCACGAGATTTATGGGTCGTCCGATATACAGATGACCGGTTATTATGTCATAATCAAGCTCCCTGACGGCGAAAAAGAGGAGTTTGTTTATATGATCCCGTTTACTCCAAAAGGTAAGCCGAATATGATCTCCTGGATGTGCGCGCGATGCGACTATCCCAATTATGGCAGATTAGTGCTTTACAAATTTCCAAAGGAAAAACTGATCTTCGGCCCGATGCAGATAGAAGCGCGTATCGATCAGGAGCCAAGTATTTCAGAGCTCTTTACCCTATGGGGACAGCTCGGTTCAAAGGTAATCCGGGGGGATCTTTTAGTGATACCGTTAAAAAAGTCCCTCCTTTATGTGAAGCCTGTCTATATATTGGCAACCAGTCAGGAGCTCCCGGAGCTTAAGCGGATCATTGTAGCATTTGGAGATAAATTAGCGATGAGAGAAACTCTGGATGAGGCCGTGAATGCTATATTTGCCGGTTACACCTCAGAAATTTACAAGGAGGGACATGACCGACAGGAACCGGTTTCTAAGGCCCTTGATCATCTTGAGCGAGTGAAACGGTCTTTCAGAGAATCGGAATGGGAAGTATTCGGAAAAGAAATGAAAGGTCTTGAGAAAAGCTTGAAAGAGATTCGTGAAAGAGAAAAAGATTGAAGATTTCGTAAAAAATCTTCAATTCGCTTGATTGGTCACTTTTTTAAGGTTCTAAGTTTGCTTCGCTAAATTGCAAAAACTCGGGCTAACGCCCTCAAACAGTTTGCAATTTTTACGCTCCGCTTCACTAAGAACCTTTTACAAAAAGTGACCAAGATAAGCTCATCAAAGATTTTTTACGAAATCATCAAGATTAGGAAACGTTTCAAAGAATGCACAGAAAAGTCTACAATAAGATCATTAGTTGGACAGAGCGGCTAAGCATATCAGGGTACAGCTTTTTAATATTTCTTGCCCTGGTTATAGGTATGCTGGCGGGAATAGGGAACTTTATCTTTCGAGGGTGTATAGAGCTGACCCATCAGTATATCTTCCTTAAGGGCTGGGATCTGTTCCAGATATCAAAGGGAGGTTGGTATAGGCTGTATACTCCGCTCCTTCCCATGATTGGCGGAATACTCATTGTCCCATTGGCCTTGTTGTTCAAACCGGGCCGTGTTTACGGTTTCGGGTTTCCTTACTTTCTCCAGCGAGTCAATATCCAGGGGGGCATGATAAGGGCGCGGAATATCCTGGCCAAGGTGTTGGCGGCCGGCATCACGCTCGGTACCGGTGGCAGCGCAGGGCAGGAAGGGCCGATCGCTCAGATCGGAGGGACCATAGGATCGGTGTTCGGACAATTCTTTAAGATGCCGGAAGCAAGGTTAAAAACCCTAATTGCATGCGGGGCTGCGGCTGGGATTGCCGCCACGTTTAACGCGCCTATTGCCGGGGTCTTTTTTGCGCATGAGATTATTCTGTTGGGCGACTTTGAGCTTACCAACTTTATTCCTGTAGTAATCGCCTCCGGCGCGGGAGCTGTAGTATCGCGTATGCTTCAGGGAAACGTGCCTGTTTTTGTTTTGCCAGTCTATCATGGCGTGCCCGGGTGGGAGCTTGGGTTGTATATTTTACTGGGTGGTTTTGTTGGTCTCCTTGCCCCGCTGTTTATCAAGATGTTTTATGGGACCAAGGATGTTTTCGATCGAATCAAGGTAAGCATACATCTGAAACCGGTAATGGGCGCTTTTCTGATTGGATTGATTGCCATAGCCTTTCCGCAGGTGTTGGGGAACGGCTATAATGTTATTCAGGAAGTGTTGACCGGCAATATGGTCTGGTCGCTGATGTTGGCGTTGATCTTTTTTAAGATGCTTGCAACCTCGATTACGCTCGGATCAGGAGGAGCCGGCGGGATTTTTGCTCCAGCCCTTTATGTCGGCGCGGTCGCCGGGGGAGGGTTTGGCACTATAGCTAATCTCTTGTTTCCCCAACTCGTTTCGAACCCGAACATTTACGCGATAGTGGGGATGGGCGCGTTTTTGGCAGCCACCACACATGCCGCGATTACCTCCATCTTTCTGATTTTTGAAATGACCAACCAGCATGAAATCGTGCTGCCGGTGATGTTTGCGTGTGTGGTTGGAACCCTTATTTCTCGTGGCCTGCAAAGGGAATCGATCGATACATTTCAGCTCGTGCAAGAAGGTATTGATTTACATGAAGGTAAAGAACTTCAGGTTATGAAGTCGATCAAGGTGAGTGATGCCATGAGCAATAATGTGCAGGTGATACCAGAGAGTATGTCTCTGCGAAGGCTTAGGGATACATTCTCTGAGAGTAAGTTTTCCTGTTTTCCTGTGGTGGATGAGAATAGCCACCTTACCGGAATCATGTCCCTTCATGATTTTCGTTCCGTTCTCCTTGAAGAAGCAGCAGAAGAGCTGATCATCGTAAAAGATATTGCCACCGAAGAAACAATAACCGTTTCTTCAGATGAAAACCTTTTTGACGCTAATGAAAAAATGTCCTATCGACAGATAGCCCGGCTTCCGGTAGTCGAGAACAATGAACCTAAAAAGCTTGTAGGTATACTGTCTAAAAGGGATATTCTTGCAGCATATAATAAAGCGCTTGTGGAGCGCTTTCGCCACTAACTTGATAGTATAGGAAATCCCATTTTTTGGTCAATTTTATCAAAGGGTTGCTAAGTGATGACCGTTCATAGCTGATAAGCTGAAAACGGTGGGCAGTGCCCACCCTACGAAAGATTAGCCATTTCATAGTGTTATTTGCAATGCTGTAGGGTGGGCATTGCCCACCGTTTAACAGCCCGCCCCAAGGGCGCTAAGTTCATCACAAGATATAGTTGTTAATCAGATTTGTAACACAAGCTAAAAGAAAGTCAGTCGGGTTTCGCGAGTAATAACCCAAGAATCCAACGAGAGACACATTACCTATCGCGTGTATCCCGAGCCAGACACAAGATATAGTGTGTATTTAATTCGAAGAATACAATAAAAACTATCGAAACGTAAGATATAGAATTCCTCTAATTCGGAATCCCTAAATTATCCGTGATAATAGAATGATTATGAACCCCAAAAACTTTATCTTAAAATCTATAGACAGGAGCAAATTGCAAAAATGGAAAAAATAAAGGTTGGCGTAGTAGGTGTTGGATATCTTGGTAAGTTTCAT
>DAOVGD010000079.1 GCA_030672555.1 Desulfobacterales bacterium | reverse complement strand
ATGGGAAAAGACACGCTATTTCAAACAACTGGCGCAAGACCGCCGACCTGTCAAAAAACCGACATATAATGTGTCGAGCCATTGCCCCTTGTAATCGAGTTTACTCCGCCAGGCAGTTCAGCCATACCAATCCCTACGATTTCTCTTAATTGTTAATAAATTTATACTGTTAGTGTCAAAAAAGTCTGCAAAAAAGGAGGACGTCGTCTCTTCGGAGGAGATCATCCCAATGGCGATGGAAGAGAAAGAATTCGTTGATTTTTAAGAGATGGAAAACAAAATTCACGTAACAGGAGGAAATTATGAAGAAAAGGACTTTGATTTCATTGGTTCTTACGGTTTTCTTGTTGTTGACGTCAATTCCGGTGTTGGCTGAAACAGATGCTGAGCGTTTGGACCGCCTGGAAAGGGAGATTAAGGAAATAAAGGCAATGAAGCCATCCCGGAGACAAAGGGATTTCGTAGGGAAATGCTTGCGAAATCCCCCCTCAAAATCCAATCCACTGGAAGCATCAGCGAACCACAAAAACCAATACAAATTTCTTTTTGATAACCGATAAGTACCCTATTAAATCATTGCTGTCCAAATCTGGATGTAGAGCGCATTTTTACTGGTGCCGACAAAAGTTTTGACCTTTAAATTCTGTTTGAGAGCTTTAAAGAACAGCTCAATCTGCCATCTATATTCAAAAGTCCTTGAAATCAACATCAGCCAAGGGAATAACCTGATCAGGTTTGACTTCCTCTTCCGTGGCCTTTTTTTCCTGTACTACAGAGGGCCTTAGCTCTTTGATGCCTGTACTACTCTTTATGTCGGCTGGCTCATGTTTTCGGCTTTCACCGTAGTGCCTCATATCTCCATCTTGACCGCTTCCTCCGACCACGGCCGCCAGCTCATCTACAATCCCTCTTATCTGTTCTGCCTGGGCATTCATCTCCCCGGATGCAGAAGCAGACTCCTCGGCATGTGCTGCCGTCTGCTGGGTTACCTTGTCCATATCGCCAACGGTTTTGTTGACCTGTTCAATCCCCTCGGATTGTTCCTGCGAGGCAGCGGCAATCTCAGCAACAAGTTCACCTACTTTGGAAGTACTTGTAACCAGCTCGGCAAAGGCTCCATTGGTCTTGCCCACGATCCCTGATCCATCCTTGACCTTCTTGACCGTATCTTCTATAAGTCCGGAGGTATTCTTTGCTGCATCTGCTGACCTCATTGCAAGATTTCTTACCTCATCTGCTACAACTGCAAATCCAGCTCCTACCTCACCAGCTCTGGCCGCCTCAACCGCTGCATTTAAAGCAAGCAGATTTGTCTGGAAGGCGATTTCATCGATGGTCTTGATGATCTTTTGTGTATCTTCACTTGCCTTACTGATCTCTTCCATAGATTTGGTCAAATCGGTCATGGAGTCGTTGGCCTTACCAACGACCTCGTTGGCTTCATTCATGAGGTTATTTGCCTGGGTTGCATTGTTTGCATTCTGCTTGGTCATGGAAGACATCTCCTCGAGAGAGGAAGATGTTTCCTCCAGGGATGAGGCCTGCTCGCTTGCGCCTTCGGCCATGGCCTCGCTTGCAGATAAGACCTGATTAGAACTCGTGGCAACCTGTTGAGCGTTCTCGGCAAGGCTCTTGATAATTCGATTGATCGGTGTGGTCATCCGCACCGCATAAAATAAAATAATCGCAGCTGCCAGAATAAGAATTATAGCTCCAGCTATAGAGCTATATTTAATTATTTCTGAACGCGGTGTTCCCAGAAAGTCATCTTCAAATGCACTTGCCACTATTATCCAGTTCCACTCTTTAAAAAATCTAAATGCAGCCAGCTTATATGTCTTAGTCTCAGGTGAAAGATATCTCAAATTCCCATCTTTTCTTTCTAAAATTTCCTTTATGTGTGGTTTGGTTGCCCAATTGTTACCCTCGGCCGTTTTATGGATTAACACAGCCCCTTCCGGATTCAACACGAAAATAAACCCTGTTTTCGCTATTATTAACTGTTCGTTACACATCTCTCTTACCACGGCCCAATCCATATCCGGATTCGCTTTCACAAAGGCATAGAACTGATCTACCGTAGATTTCAGGCTTTCAATAGCATTATCCCTCAACGGACTTTGCGTGGCTTTAATAGATAAATAAGCCGTAGATATTACCGCAACTGTTGTTATAGAAAGAAACGTTAGAAGCAGTTTGTTTCTAATACTCATGGTTTTCGTGAACATTTCCTGACCTCCTTATTATGTGACCCCTTTTCAAAAGTCCGACCATGGCCCCGCACACGCTGGTCATCCCATGGCGGGGCTTTTAAGGGAATCTCGCTTATCTCACAGGCAGCCCGGCCTCTTTCCAGGCCAAAAGCCCACCTTTAATATGGTGGACATCTTTGTATCCCATTTCCTGCAGTTGTTGTGCAATAAGCGCTGATCTGCCACCTTTCTTACAGATAACAAGGACCGGTGAATTGGCGTCATGGACCTTTTTCTTAATATTAAACACGACCTTGCCGTGTTCCATTACCAAAGCGCCATCAATTGCACCCTGAGACTTTATTTCTTGTGCGCTCCTGATATCGAGCAGAACACAATCTTTTGCAGCCATCATTTGTTTTGCTTCGGTGGAGCCTACTCCTCGTATCAATCTATTGGCTTCAGCAACAAAATCGTCTGCTTGTTTGCCGGTCGGCATTTCACCTTCAGGTACTACAGATTCTTCGGCTATTTTAGAAATCCCTGAAGTTGTTATCGGCAACCCTTTTCTTTTCCATACCAGTACTCCACCATCAAGATACAGAACATTCCCGTACCCCATCTGTTGCAATTGATAAGCAACCATTGCTGATCTCTTCCCCTTTTTACAGTAGGCGATGATAGGAACATCCTTGTTGGGAACTATCTTCTTGATCTTGAATATTACCATGCCATGGGGCAAGACCGTTCTGCCCGGTATCCATCCATGCTCTTTGAATTCCGCAAAGGAGCGAATATCAAGCAGAACAACATGATCATTACGATCCATTAACTCTTTAGTCTCTTCTGCTGAGATGCCCCTAACATGCGATTTGGCCTCATTAGCGTAGTCGTTTCCTGTTTTACCTTTTGGTATCTCAATAGCAAACACAGAGGCTGCGAGTATAAGAATAAGACTTACACTCAAGACTAAAGATAGTCTTTTTTTCATTACGGCGGCTAATAATTTGTTCATGGCTTTCTCCTTTTGGTTTATAAGATTGCTTTTGATTTTTACCATTGTATCCTGCACGAACGCGCTTATGCAGATCAATAACCCCATAGCGAGCTCGGCGGTGAACGCTTTTCCTTCAAGATCCTTTCTCCTTAACCGGGATTGAGTAGTTTTTCCCGACTCGATTGGCGCTAAGTTTCTTTGTCCGGATCCAATAGCCCACGGTACCATGGCTGACACCACATAAGGCCGCAGCCTGAGAAACTGATAATGTTTGTGGAGAAAATTCCATAGCCACAAGCTCCCCTGTTTTTGCTAATATCGACTTCTTGCTCAAAATCTTTAACGGAATATACCTTAGTTGGAAAAAATTTTTACAAAAATTGCCCCATCATCAATCAAACTAAACGACGGCCCAAAACCTCACTCCGCCATCGATCTGCAGCATTTATTGCATCACAAAAATTTGAGCAGGGACGTTATCCCTTGGTATGTATTTGAACTATTAAAAAAAATTATACCCGTGAAACACGCAACCCACCTTAAACCCAACACTCCAGTACTCCAACACTCCGGTACTCCGTGAACAGTTACAAAAAAGTTAACTATTCTTAAAAACTTGTCGAAAGAAAAACAAGGCTGATGATAGTGATCAAGATACGTTAATCAAAGGCTGTTTACGAAACTACCAGAATTGTATCGCTTAATTATTATGGGGGTCTAAGAAATGAAAAATGTGACCATACGCAAAAAACTCCTCTTTATATCCATCTCTTCGGTAGCTATCCCTATGCTGGTGATGTTCATAATAATGATCCAGCAGCAAAACCGGATACTAATGGTTCCGTTGCTACTCACCTTGTTGTCTGCTGTTGTTGCATCGATGTGGGCGTCTTATGCACTCGGCGCTGTGTTAAAGCAGAGCATTACAGGGTTGAAGTCAGGCACCGAAAATATAGCTTCTGCTGCTGTCCGGATTTCCTCATCGAGCCAGTCATTGGCTGAAGGATCCTCAGAACAAGCAGCCTCTATTGAAGAGACTTCTTCATCATTGGAAGAAATGGCCTCCATGACAAGGCAAAATGCCGACAACGCGGAGCAGGCAAACAGCTTAATGTCTGAGACATCTCGCGTGGTTGGTCAGGCCAACCAATCTATGGCAGAATTAACCAAAGCAATGAACGATATATCATCGGCAAGCGATGAGACTGCAAAAATCAACAAGACCATCGATGAAATCGCCTTTCAAACCAACCTTCTCGCGTTGAATGCCGCTGTGGAGGCAGCTCGTGCAGGAGAGGCGGGGGCAGGTTTTGCGGTAGTGGCTGGTGAGGTCAGAAACCTCGCCATGAGAGCGGCTGAGGCTGCAAAGAATACAGCGGAACTGATCGAGGACACAACCAATAAAGTGAAGGGAGGAGCGAATATTGTCGTAAAAACTAACGAAGAATTTGGCAAAGTAACTGATAACACCAAAAAAGTAGGAGAATTAGTGGGTGAAATAGCAGTAGCTTCCCGAGAGCAGGCACAAGGAATCGAACAGGTAAGCAAGGCCGTAGCAGAAATGGACAAAGTAACCCAACAAAATGCGGCAGGCGCCGAAGAGTCGGCTTCAGCCTCACAGAGTATGGGTGCGCAGGCAGGGTATATGGAAAAGATGCTCAAGAACCTGATAGCACTCGTGGGAAAGAATGAAAATGGCCTTACCGCAGCAATCAAAAAGACTATTTCAATGAAGGACCGCCAAGTTCTAAAGAATACCGCGCATACACAAAAGGCCGATAGAACAAAATCTATCGCAGAGGAAAAGCCTGCAAAAAAAGTGAAACCCGTCTCTCCGGAGGAGATTATACCAATGAAAGAGGAAGAATTCGTTGATTTTTAAAAGTGAGATCCCCTTAAAATCAAACATCCAGTATAATCTCTGATCTCCTAAAGATATCCGTTGCCCCCAAAAACACTCAATGATTTTCTTTTGATATACGATACGTAGTTATAGTATTGATCCGCACAACCCCAACGACAAGGCAGGGAGTAATTTTATGTCCCGAACAGTATCCATTGACCCGATCACGAGGATCGAAGGCCATCTTGCAATCCACATTGAGATAGACTCAAATCGAGTCATCAATGCATTCAGCTCGGGTGAAATGTTTCGGGGCTTTGAAGTGATCTTAAAAGGACGTGACCCTTTAGATGCGCAGCAGATTACACAAAGGATATGCGGCGTGTGTTCCGTATCCCATGGCTCAGCGTCTATTCTGGCCCAGGATGCGGCCTACGGGGCAACCCCTCCGAAAAATGGAAGACTGATAAGAAACCTTATCCTGGGCGCCAACTATATACAGTCTCATATCTTACATTTCTATCACTTGGCCTCACTTGACTTTGTGGATATCACGGCAATTACTAAGTACACGGGAAGGGACCCTTTGCTGCGGGATCTCAAAAGATGGATAAAAGATCAAATGTCGTCAAATGTCATCTATTCTGCAGCGCCGTTCCTTCCACGTTACTCCGCTAAGTACATTCAGAATACAGAATTGAATGTACTGGCTATCAAACACTATCTTGACGCCCTGGACATGCGATCACTCGCCCATAAAATGGGAGCGGTTTTTGGCGGGAAACTCCCTCATGCCGCCACCTTAGTACCGGGTGGGGTAACCGAAAAGGTGACCGCCGACAAGATAGCCGCCTATAAGTCGATGATCAGCAAGCTGCAGACCTTTATAGATAAATCGTATCTCCCGGACGTGGCAGAGGTGGCAGCGGCCTTTTCGAAATATTTCCGGATGGGCAAGGGGTGCGGCAACTTATTGGCTTACGGGGTCTTTCCTGAATCTGCGGACAATTCAGTAAAACTCCTCCCATCTGGTGTGGTCACTGGAGGAAAGCTCATATCCTTTGACGCAACAAGAATTACAGAAGATGTCAGGTATTCCCGTTATTCATCATCGTCCGGCCTCCACCCGTCTCAAGGTCAAACAGTACCTGAGCCACATAAAAATGGGGCCTATTCATGGCTTAAGGCGCCGCGTTACAACGAAACCGTCATGGAAGTAGGTCCGTTAGCACGCATCATGGTCGCCTATCTCAAGGGTGAAAATCAAGCAATTAAAGATTTGGTAAATGGCCTTCTTGCCAAGCTCAGAAGAAAACCTGAAGACCTCCTTTCTGTGCTGGGTAGACATGCTGCAAGGGCCATTGAATGTAAGGTGGTAGCAGATCGCTGTGCCGAATGGGTGGAAGAGTTAATCCCGGGAGAACCGACATTTCATGACTTTAATATTCCTGAAACAGGGGAGGGTGTGGGATTGACTGAGGCCCCCCGTGGCGCATTGGGGCATTGGCTTAAAATCGATAATTATAAGATAGGCCGTTATCAGTGCGTGGCTCCGACCACGTGGAACTGTTCTCCCCGCGATGACAATGGGAATCGAGGGGCCGTGGAGCAGGCGCTCACAGGAACCCCGATCGCGGATAGCAAGAATCCAATAGAAGCGACACGGGTGGTGCGCTCTTTCGACCCGTGTATTGCTTGTGCGGTTCATTAGTGACTACCCAGAGATGGCATCTTTTGTCCCAATACTGCGTTCTCCGTCCCGCCCTGGCGGGACTACGCCTCCGGTAGAAACCTTTGTGCGGCCTTGTCTTGGGGCAAAATCTACCATCTCTGGGTAGTCACGGACATTAATAAGGAGTGACGTATGACTGATATAACTCGCAGAAAATTCTTGGAACTCAGCGTAAAGCTGGCCGCGGTGATGGGACTCGGCACATCCGCCATTCCGCAAGTCGCTGAGGCCCTGGAACAACTTTCTGCAGGGACTGCTCCGGTTTTATGGTTACAGGGACAAAGTTGCTCCGGATGTTCTGTTTCCCTATTAAATTCTGAAGAGCCCGGGCCGGCACAGATTTTGACCGGATATATCTCCTTGCTATTTCATTCCACACTCTCTGCCTCTACAGGTGATGTCAGCATGGGGGTCATTAATCGAAGTATAGACCATGGGGGATACCTTCTGGTCGTTGAAGGGAGTATACCGGCAGGAATGCCGGAAGCGTGCGTGGTGGGGCAAGAACCTTTAACAAGGCAGGTCTCGCGGGCTGCAAGAAATGCCAAGGCAGTGATCGCTCTGGGCACATGCGCGTCATTCGGCGGCATCCCTGCCGCGGAGAACAACCCCACAGGCGCCGTGAGTCTCCCTAATTTTCTGAAAAGCGAAGGCGTCTCAACGCCGGTGATCATCCTGCCTGGGTGCCCTGCCCATCCGGACTGGCTTGTAGGGACTCTGGTGCATGTGCTGAAATTCGGGATACCTCCTCTGGATGACAAGGGTCGCCCCAAGATGTTTTTTTCCAGGCTGATTCACGATCAATGCCCCCGTTTTGCAGATTATGAACGTGAGAATTTTGCCAAGACCTTTTCAGATGAAGGATGCCTCTTTAAGTTGGGCTGTCTTGGGCCAAACACACACGCTGATTGCACCCTGCGCCATTGGAATTCAGGCACTAATTGCTGTATCAAGGCAGGGGCGCCGTGTATTGGGTGTGCATCGGAAGATTTTGCAGCCAGGACATTGTTTCCTTTTTATAGAAAAGGAGAGCGGAATAAGAGGGAAGAAGGATAACACATGAAACTTCATGCCAAATTATTCAGTCATACGAAGATTCATACGAAATTGATTGTTTCGCTCCTTGCAGGCCTGATTGTCGTCGTGGCCCTGGCCCAGCTCATGCAGTACTTTGGTGTGGCAGGGCTGATCTCCGATCTTTCAGAATCAAATATCAGGCTCCTCAAGGAGAGGGAAGAAGAGTACGCCAAAAATATATTCCGATCAGTAGAACAGGCTGTTGCCGGGCCTCTTGAAAGGGGAGAAATGGAAAAATTCACCAAACTCCTTGAAGCGCAACATGAAGTGGAGGGATTGATCGAGTTCTCTCTGTACGACCGCAACGGGATTGTATCTCATTCCTCAGATCCTTCATTTGTGAAAAAGCAGCTCCCACCAGACATCAAAAACCGGCTACTCAGCACCTCTGATATGCTTCTCCGCCACGAAAAAGAACTGGAGATCTATCAACCTCAAAAGATAACAGGTGATTGTGTCCGCTGTCATATGGATTGGCAGGTAGGAGATATAGGAGGAATAACTTACCTTAGATTTTCGACAGAAGCTTTAAGAAAAGCGGAAATGCAGGCAACAGCAGCCATAGCAGATACACAAGGTACCTCGCTCAGGATTTGTTCACTCACTGTACTCGGAATTATCGTCGTGTCCGTAGTTGCAATGTATCTCCTTGTAAAAAAATTTGTGGGCCGGCCGCTCGGCCAATTTATCCATCTACTGAAACAATCTGAAAGAGATCTTACACGTCGAATGCCAATAACAACACAAGATGAAATAGGAGAATTGGCACGCTGGTTCAACTCCTGCATGGAAAAGTTAAACAATGCGATTGGGCATGCACAAGCGACAGCCTTTACAGTGGGAAGCGGGGCCAGCGAACAGGCGGCCTCGGTAGAGGAGACCTCTGCATCCATGGAAGAGATGGCCACTATGACCAGACAGAATACGAGCAATACCCAGGAGGCAAACAACTTAATGGCCGATGTCTCTCAGGAGATCCACCAGGCCAATGACTCACTGAACATACTGACACACGCAATGGAGGAACTCTCAGAGGCGAGTAATAAAACAGCCAAGATCATCAAGACAATCGATGAAATTGCCTTTCAGACAAACCTCCTTGCGCTGAATGCAGCAGTGGAGGCTGCCCGTGCAGGAGAGGCCGGGGCGGGTTTTGCGGTAGTGGCTGATGAGGTCAGAAACCTTGCCATGAGATCAGCCGAAGCCGCCGACACCACATCGGAACTGATCGAAGACACCCTGAAAAAGATCAAGGACAGCGGCGAATTAGTAGGCAAAATGAGCGAGGCATTTGAAGAGGTGGCAGACAGGAGCAAAAAGGCAGCGGCATTGGTAAAAGAAATTGCGGACGCTTCACAGGAACAGGCTCAGGGGATCGAGCAAGTCAACAAATCATTAGTGGAAATGGACAAGACAACCCAGGAAAACGCTGCACAGGCTGAAGAACTTACAGCTTCCATGTCAACGTTTAAGACAAACCAAAGTGAAGATAAAAAACTAATTCAGGCGACAAGCACGACAGCAGTGCCAACCACAACATCTGCCATCCCGAAATCTGAGCAGGGGATTACACCCGAAGAGATTGTCCCAATGGAAGAAGAATTTAAGGATTTTTAAAAATTATATTGAGGCAGTTTTGAAACTGCCTCTATTGTTTGTCTTCTGGAGCCTTTGACTTTGACTGGGATTTAGGCGGTTTAGGTTTTCCCTTTTTCTTGGCTTTGTCTTCCGCAGCGATCAATTCCACTAAAGATATAGGAGCGGCATCACCTCTTCGGAACCCTATCTTTGTTATCCTGGTATATCCGCCATTTCTGTTCCCATAAAGTTGATTCGCTTCTTCAAAGAGTTTGTGGACGACCTTTTTGTTTTGCACCACTGCGAATGCCTGTCTTCTGGCATGGAGATCTCCCCGTTTTGCTAATGTAATTATCTTATCAGCCCAACGCCGGACCTCCTTGGCCTTTGCGTCGGTGGTTCTTATACGGGCGTGCTCCAATAGTGAGGTCACCATATTTCTAAACATCGCCTTCCGATGACTCGGTGTTCTGTTCAGCTTTAATCCGGATTTGAGGTGTCTCATTTATTTTCCTTCTCTTTCTCATCTTTGTCGGGTGGCGTTGGGAAGCCTTCCAATTTCATCCCTAAAGACAGACCCATTTCAGCCAAGATTTCTTTAATCTCATTCAAAGATTTGCGTCCGAAATTTTTTGTCTTTAGCATCTCGGCCTCTGTTTTTTGAACCAGATCGCTAATATGTTTTATGTCGGCATTCTTGAGACAGTTGGCCGAACGTACCGAAAGCTCAAGCTCATCCACACTCCTAAACAGATTCTGATTGATCTCAGGTTGCTCCCTTTTTGGTTCCTCCTCAATTACCTCTTCCTCATCAAAATTGATAAAAAGGGAAAGTTGTTCTTTTAATATCTTTGCGGCATATGCAACAGCGTCTTCCGGCAAGACGCCCCCATTTGTCCATACTTCGAAGGTCAATTTATCATAATCGGTCTTCTGGCCCACACGAGCATTGCCAACGATGTAATTAACCTTCTTTATGGGAGAAAAAACAGCATCAAGGGGAATGGTGCCAATGGGGCTGTCTTCCTCTTTGTTTAATTCCGATGGGACATACCCTTTTCCCATCTTCACGGTGATATCCATCGCCAGCTTGCCATCATTGGAAAGTGTTGCAATATGCTGCTCAGGATTCAATACCACCACACTTCCATCGGTTATAATGTCGGCCGCTTTAACAACACACTCTCCCGAGGCATCAATCCGCACCGTCCGCGGCCCTATATCCTCCATTTTGAAATTGACTTCTTTAATGTTCAACAAAATGTCTGCTATATCTTCCACCACACCAGGAAGGCTTGTGAGTTCATGTGTCACCGAATCAATCTTCGTCGATGTTGCGGCAGCGCCATACAGTGAAGACAAAAGCACTCTTCGCAGGGCATTACCAATGGTCAGGCCAAACCCCCTTTCTAAGGGTTCACAAACAAACTTTCCATAATAATCGTTATGAGTCTCAGGAACTATGTTGACCATCTTGGGCTTGATAAGCTCACGCCAATTAATGGACATTGATTCTTGCAATACCATATATATCTTCTCCTCAGTAGTCCTTTTGCTATCAAACCAGGATTTAAGAAGCTGTTATCCGAACAAAAAGTCCGGGCTACAGTCTGTTGACCTACTTCGAATAAAGCTCTACAATAAGCTGTTCTTGAATAGGCATTGTCAATTCTTCACGCGTTGGAAAGGCCTTGACCTTGCCTCTAAAATTATCCTTGTCAAGTTCCAGCCAGTTAGTTACGCCTCTCCGTTCCACCGCATCCATAGCTTCAGCAAACAGTGAGATTGTACGTTTGTTCTCCTTTACTTCGATCACATCACCAACTTTTACCAAATAAGAAGGGATATTTACTTTTCTCCCATTGACGGTAAAGTGTCCGTGCCTGACCAATAAACGGGCCTGTATACGGGAATTAGCAAAACCGAGCCGATAAACAACATTATCCAACCTCCGTTCCAGAAACACCAACAGGCTCGTACCTGTAATTCCCCTTTGACGTTCTGCTTTCTTAAAATAAGAATGGAACTGTTTTTCCAACAGCCCGTACATCCTTTTCACCTTCTGTTTTTCACGTAGCTGTATCCCATAATCCGAAAGCTTACTACGACGTTGTCCGTGTTGCCCCGGCGCATAATTACGCCTGTTATAGGCGCATTTATCAGAATAACACCTATCACCTTTTAAAAACAGCTTAAGATTTTCTCTGCGGCATAACCTGCATACCGACCCAATATATCTTGCCAAATCATCCTCCCGTTAAACTCGTTCACCGTTGTCCGTTGTCCGTCCTCTGTTCTCTGTCCTCTGTCATCTGTTATCTGTCACCTGTCATCGCTCCCATCTGTATGTCGGTGAACGGAAAACGGAAAACGGTGAACGGCTATAACTTATTTTACACTCTCCTTCTTTTCGGAGGTCTACAACCATTATGTGGAATAGGGGTAACATCTTTAATTAACTTAACATTAAATCCTGCAGCCTGAAATGCTCGTAAAGCAGCTTCTCTTCCAGCCCCCGGTCCTTTTACATATACATCTATAGTCCTCATTCCGTGTTCCATCGCCTTTTTGGCCGCGTCTTCAGCCGCAAGCTGAGCTGCAAAAGGAGTGCTTTTTCTCGACCCCTTAAATCCTTGCATGCCGGCGCTTGCCCAAGAAATCACGTTTCCAGCCTGGTCCGTAATCGTCACAATCGTATTATTAAATGTTGATTGGATATGTGCAACTCCATTTTGAACAAACTTTTTGGCCTGTTTTCTGCCTCCCCGACGGGTCGTTTTTGCCATTTTACCCCCTAATAACCTTTACGCTTCTTACTTTTTCCCTTTTACTTCTTCCGTTTGCCCACTGTAGCACGACGCGGTCCTTTACGAGTCCTGGCGTTGGTATGGGTCCTCTGCCCCCTTACCGGCAGTGACTTCCTGTGGCGCAGGCCCCTGTAGCATCCCAAATCCATCAATCTCTTGATGTTCATAGAAATTTCGCTACGAAGATCTCCTTCGACCTTATGTGCGCTATCTATGATTTTTCTGATGTCACTTATTTGGGATTCAGTTAGTTCGTCGGTTTTGGCATCTAAATCGATACCAGCTTTTCCCAATATCTTTCGGGATGTTGTACGCCCAATTCCAAAGATATAGGTTAACCCAATCTCTACACGCTTTCCCCTGGGTAAATCAACTCCAGCAATCCTTGCCAATCTTTACCTCCCTTTTCATTTTTCATCTATCATTTGTCAATTGTCATCTGTCATTTAACATCTATAATTCATTGAACTGTTCTATTGTCTTTTAATTAAAATTCTTTCTGCGAACTGAATGTAATATAGTATGGCTATGTGGAATCTTATAGTCGATTCCAAATGCCAAATGATAAATGACAAATGTTAAATATCACCCTTGCCTTTGTTTATGGCGCGGATTCTCACAAATAACCCTTACAATACCTTTGCGCTTAATAATCTTACACTTAGCACACATTTTTTTAACTGAAGCCCTAACTTTCATCTTCTTTCTCCAAACCCCCAATCGAACTTATTTAGATCGATAAGTTATCCTCCCTCTCGTAAGATCATACGGCGAAAGCTCCACTGTCACCGTATCCCCGGGAAGTATTTTAATAAAGTGCATCCGCATCTTTCCGGAAATATGGGCCAAGACAAGATGGCCATTCGGCAATTCTACTCGGAACATTGCGTTGGGCAAGGTTTCAAGCACTTTCCCTTCAACTTCTATTGCCTCTTCTTTTGCCATTCAATACTCCCATCCCGTTTGCTTAGAATCTCCGGTTCTGTTTCAGTTATTACCACGCTATGCTCGAAGTGGGCTGATAAACTGCCATCCTTTGTCACGGCTGTCCATCCGTCCTCTAGGGTTTCGACGTCATATCCCCCCATATTGACCATCGGTTCTATTGCCAAAACCATTCCAGGTTGGAGGCGAATTCCAAATCCTGGCTTTCCGTAATTAGGTATCTGCGGATCTTCGTGAAGATCTTTTCCTATGCCGTGTCCTACAAACTTACGAACCACGGAATAAGCATTGGCTTCAACATGTGATTGAATCGCGTGAGAAATATCAGAAAGTCTATTTCCGTATCGAGCCTGTTTTATTCCTAAGTAAAGCGATTCTTCCGTGACCCGCAATAAGCGAATGACCTCCTCGGACACCTTCCCCACAGGCACCGTTATGGCCGCATCGCCATAGTATCCATCAAAAAAGATCCCAAAGTCAATACTAAGAATATCTCCTTCTTTCAAGGGCATTGAAGAAGGAAAACCATGAACCACTTGGTTGTTTACAGAAGCACAAATGGAATAAGGAAATCCTCGGTACCCCTTGAAAGCAGGTTTTGCCTTGAATTCTTTTGTTAAGTTCTCCGCGCATCTATCCAGCTTTAAGGTATTGATACCGGGCCTGATCTCCTCCTTGAGGACCGCAAGAACTTCAGCCACAATACCATTGCTTACCCTCAACTTCTCGATTTCTCTATGAGATTTTAAAGTAACCATATCTTACATGCGGCCCTTCATTTGACCTCTCTTCATAAAGCCTTCATAGCGCCTGGCCATCATATGGGATTCCATCTGGGCCACAGTATCTATCGCCACACCCACCACGATCAGCAATGCAGTTCCACCAAAATAGAATGGAACATTAAACCTATAAATCAAAAGTGTTGGGAGAACACAAACCGCCGAAACATATAGCGCCCCACCAAGGGTAATCCTGGTCAACACCTTGTCAATATAATCAGCGGTACGTTTGCCGGGACGAATCCCGGGGATATATCCGCCATGTTTTTTCATATTGTCCGCCACATCCGCGGGATTAAATGTTACGGCCGTGTAAAAATAACAGAAAAAGATTATACAGCCAACATAAAAGAGATTATACCATACGGTGTTC
This sequence comes from Desulfobacterales bacterium, assembly GCA_030672555.1. Classification (GTDB taxonomy): domain Bacteria; phylum Desulfobacterota; class Desulfobacteria; order Desulfobacterales. The sequence continues at coordinate 2,859 of DAOVGD010000079.1, read as the reverse complement.
GGGGACATGGCTTGCACAACGCTCTCCATCCATGGAACCTTTATAAAACTGGCTATCGTTGCCGGGAACATAATGATAGAGGATGCAAAGATAGGAGGTATGACCCCTGCCATATTGATCTTCATGGGCAAGTGTGTGCTTTGTCCCCCATACATACGGCGTCCTACAATCCGCTTGGCATACTGTACCGGTATTCGGCGTTGTCCTCGTTCCATAAAGATAATGGTTGCCACCACCGCAACCATAAGTACGGTCAGAATCAAGACAAGGAAGACCGCCATCTCACCCGTGCTTAAAAGACGAAAGGTATTCCCGATAGCAACGGGCATCCCTGCCACAATCCCTGCAAAAATGATCATAGAGATGCCGTTGCCGATTCCGCGTTCGGTAATCTGTTCGCCAAGCCACATGATGAAAGCCGTACCGGCTGTTAATGTAATTATCGTCATGAGACGAAAAGACCACCCTGGGATTAAAACCACAGGAGCGCCCCCCGGCGAGGTCATCTGCTCTAAACCCACACTGATCATAAGCGACTGAATAACACCCAGGACGATTGTGCCGTACCGCGTATATTGTGTAATTTTTTTACGACCGGCTTCTCCTTCCTTGGAAAGCCGTTCCAGCGAAGGGATAACCACAGTTAGCAGCTGTAATATAATCGACGCGCTAATATACGGCATAATCCCAAGCGCAAACACAGAGAGTCGCTCCAGCGCCCCACCGGAAAACATGTCAAAGAGCCCGAATAATGTCCCTTGAGCTCGGGAAAAAAATGATGCCAATGCATCCCCATCAATACCAGGTGTCGGAACGTGCACGCCGACACGATATACTATCAACAACAACAAGGTATATGTAATTCGCTTCTTTAATTCAGGAATCTTAAAAATATTTTGAAAGCCGGTTCCTACCATGTTAACATCCTATTATCTTTCCGCCCACAGCTTCCACCTTTGCACGTGCCGATCGGCTGCAGGCCCTGATTTTCAGGGTTAAAGGATGGGTTATCTCTCCTTTCCCCAACAGCTTAATTCCTTCGGTACCATGTTTTAATAAACCTGTCTCTTTAAAGGCAGCATCGTCAACCATAGTCCCCTTTTCAAATCTGGCCAGATCCTGAATGTTAATTATGCTGTATCTTTTCTTGAAGATATTATTAAAGCCTCTCTTAGGTAGTCTCCGTTGCAGAGGCATTTGGCCCCCTTCAAAGCCGACACGTACACCGCCGCCGGATCGTGAATTCTGACCGTTTTGCCCTCTTCCCGAGGTTTTACCCCATCCGGATCCAGGCCCTCTGCCAACTCGTTTCCTACTCTTGCGTACCCCTGTCAGGGGGGCCAATTCATTAAGCTTCATTGCCCTGCTCCTCAACTTCCAATAAATGGGACACTTTGTTTATCATACCTTGTATGGTAGGGCTGTTCTTTACAACAACCGATCGATTCAACTTGCGGAGTCCCATTGCCCTGAGAATCTTTCGGTGCTTCTCAGGTCTTCCGATCATGCTCTTTCGCAATGTAATTTTAACCATTTCCGACATCGGTCCTCATCCTTTCCAGGTCCACAGTATAGAATTTAACCGTCCGGTCCTAAATCTCCTCAGGATTTTTCCCGCGCCTCCTGGCAATAGATTCTCGAGATTCAAGCTGGCGCAGCCCCGCAATAGTGGCCTTCACAATATTGTGCGGATTATGGGACCCTAAACACTTAGTAAGTATATTTTGCACACCTGCGGCTTCCAGTACTGCTCGCACAGCGCCTCCGGCGATGAGTCCGGTACCTGCTGAGGCCGGTTTTAGTAGAACACGGCCCGCTCCAAACCTCCCGATGATTTGATAGGGAACGGTATTATTTATCAAAGCAACTTGGGTCATATCTTTTTTTGCCTGTTCAATCCCTTTACGAATCGCCTCAGGCACCTCATTCGCCTTGCCGAGACCGCATCCCACACTACCGTTACCATCTCCCACCACAACTATCGCGCTAAATCCGAAGCGACGACCACCCTTGACCACTTTTGCTACACGACTGATGTGGATTACCTTATCTATTAACTGAACCTCTTCTGAGCCTACCTTAAACAATGGGTTCCTCCCTATTAAAAATCTAAACCACCTTCTCGTGCTCCTGTCGACAATGCTTTAACACGTCCGTGATATAAAAACCCGTTACGATCAAAAACAACCTGTGAAATGCCCTTCTCAGCAGCTCTCTGTGCTAAGAGCTTCCCGACGTGATGAGCTGCCGCCTTCTTGTCTTCAAACTTGGGCATTTCCCTGACAGCCTTCTCAATTGTAGAGGCTGAAACCAAGGTTTGTCCTGTTGTGTCCTCAATAATCTGTGCATACATATGTCGGGCACTTCTAAAGACGGATAACCTCGGACGTTCACTTGTTCCAAGCATTTTTTTTCGAATACGTGTTTTTCTTTTTAAACGTGCTCTTAGTGTCTCGTTCATCAATCCCATAAATCACACTCTCAAATAGAGACCTTTGCAAAACTGCCATTTTTCCGTGATGCGGTGTCAGGCTTCAAATTTTAATCCTCGAAATACGTAATGTATTCCTCCGGTTAAATTTTTTGCCGTCCTTGCCTGACAAAAAAATGTCGCATTTTGCAAAGGTCTCATGGTGAGATCATTATTGGGATTCAAGGATCACATTAAAATAATTATATTGAAAAGGGCTATGAAGGTCAATCAAAATCGAGAATGGATGGAAAAATCGTCGCAGGATAGTGCGGGTGGATCAAGTAATATCTAAACCACAGTGCTTTACCGCGCTTTTATCCAGCATTTTGGAAAGCCCGCCTCTTTCTTCAGGGAGAAAACCGAGTACCTTCTGCCATACTTCCTCA
>DAOVGD010000055.1 GCA_030672555.1 Desulfobacterales bacterium | reverse complement strand
TTCACATTTTGATGAGCCGATCCATCCCGCATGGCTGCGTTGCTCGTTGGTTAAATAGCCTGCTATTCGCCCTCCTCGCGCCTTGCCATGCGGGCGCCTCGACCCCTGAAAATGTAAATTTATTTTTGAGCGAACCCTTAGTTTCCGGTAGTTCTTCACTCATCAACACTGGCATTTCTTTTTTTCACCGAACAGTATTAATACTTAGATTAACAAAACCTTTTTTCAACTTCAGTAACCAAAACGTCAGGCTAAATATTTCAAATGGACTTTGAGTGGCCCGGGAGAGCCCGGGTTTACTCATGGTCGGACAGCCACCAAACATAGTTGATGATTGGAAATCAAGGTCAAAAGGAATAATGTGAAAAAGGAATGACGTAAACCAACATAGGAATTCGGCTAAACCAGAGAGGAGGTGAGTCGTATGAACCTGGAATTAAGCGACGAGGGAAAAAGCGTAGTAAAGCATGCTCTCGAGGTCTACCTGTCTAACCTGAGGGAAGAGGTCGTCAAAACAGAAAAACATGATTGGAAGGTATCACTGCACGAGGAAGAGAATATCCTGAAGGAGACAATCAAGAATCTTTCGTGATATTGCTTACTGAAAAGGGTCTTGCAAAGGGCGGGGTTTTTATTCCCGCCCCCGCCCTTCTACGGAGTAAAGGCCCAATCCCCCAAATTTCGATATTTGCCTACTACTTCAGTGAGCAGAGGCATGAATTTCTCATGATAGATGTTGTCCCAGGCGTAGTTGCGTATAACGTTACGAAACATCTGGGAGGGTTTCAGCTCGCCAACGAAGTCGAGGGTTTTTCGGGCAATCTCTTCAGGCGTATCGTTGAGATCAAAGGTGCATACTTCCTTGCCTCCGATTTCCATAAAAGGTGGAATGTTGGAGCAGACCACAGGCAGTCTGATCATGCCTGATTCCAATAGGGGAATGCCGAATCCTTCCTGCAAGCTGGGCATGAACAGAATGTCGGCTATCAGGTACAGGTCCCTTATTGTAATACGGTCCACCGTCAGACTTTCTCCGCTCTCGAATACATACTCAGACATGATGAAAACGTCATCTTCCACACCGAGTTCCCGGCTCAGGTTGTTTAATTTGCGGTAATATTCCAGACTCTTTGGCGCGTGGGGGTCATAGGCGCCGGCTATAAGCAACCGGGCTTTAACACCCAAATCGTGCAATGCCCTGGTTACACGGATGGACAATTCCATGTTCTTTCGCGGGAGGAGGCGCGAAGGTTGAAACATGAGGAATTCGCTCTCAAAGAGACGTTGTTCCCGGATGAACCGGACCGTATTGGGATCGAGTCGAAAAAAGCGAATGGGGTCGATGCCGTTCGGAATGACATTCAGTTGATTCCTAATTTCATAGAGGCTTGCAAACATTTCCTTGCGACTTTCCGATATGGCTACGTAATGGATGCCCGGATAAGCCCTTTTTAGCATGTTCCAGGGAAAGAGGTCCAGATATTCGGGAGAGTCAGGATAGAAATAGGGGGAGTCGTGGTTCCAGCTTATGATCGGCATCCGGCACTCCTGGCCCATCCGGTGCAAAGCAGCGGTAAGGGGCAAATTAAACGGCATGGTCAGGACGTTGTGGGCAATCAGGGCGTCGAACCCTTCCAAGGACTTCACCAGGTACTTGTAAATTTTTCTGCTTAGGCCCTCCAGTTTTTCGTGTTTACCTTCATGGCTCAACTGGTGGGCGTTCAGTATCTGTCTGCTTCGTGAACCAAGAAGCGGATTGATCTCAACTTCACAATTGTCGGAAAACATCCCTCCATCGCCGACAAAGATCTTAACGTTGTGGTAGAACCTGTTAAGAAGCGATGCTTGTTGACGGATGATTTCTTCAACCCCTCCGACCACCGGTGGACATGAATAATGTAGTAAAGCGATATTATATTTCACTTGTTGCTCACCCTTTACACTGAACTTCGAGGACACTGATGAGGTGAAGAAGGTGTCGCTCCAGAACTTCATAGGAAAAGTATTTGTTGCCGAGCTGATAATTTCTTTCTACCATTTCCTCGCGTTGCTCGTCATTATTAAGGACTTCAAAAATCTCTGTTACTGTCTTGTCGCTAACAAATCCTTCAATCGCTATGACATCGAACCCCTTGGGCTCGATATCAGCGATATAAATTGAATATCGATTTACAATGATCGGTTTACGGTAGTAAATCGTCTCCAAAAAAGCATTCCCAAAGCCCTCATATCCGGATGGATAACTGATCAGGTCGGCACAACGATACACGTCGCCTATAGAAAACTTTTTTTGGTTTTTTTCACCAAAAGCGCCTTTTTGTCCTACGAGATGTTCTATAGAGACCAGTTTGACACGAATCTTCCGGGCGTACTCTTGGATACGTCTGTTGTAAATGTGTCCCTCATCGTCCGCGGAGTGGGATATAATGAGGGACGGGTTTTCCAGATTCATGAGACTCACTATTTCCAGGCTTCTCTCAACCCATTTGCGAGGCACTACCCGGGTAGGGTGTAAGATGAAAAGGTCCTCCTTTGTCAAGCCGGCTTCGCGCCTCAGTTCCGCTGAAGAATTAGCAAAAGGCAGGGGTGGAGAAGCAAAGTCATACACGTTGGGTACAACAGCGTTTGATATGCCTTTCCTGTAGCTTAATTGATGGCCCGCCACTGAATTAATGACAGCGTGCTGCATGGAGGGTAGGTTAGGCGGAAAGGCCCAGCCTAAGTAGTCTTCAAACGCATTGACCAGGAACCTCGATCTTTCCCAGGAAAAGTCATGGTGGTGAGCCAGGGTCGGAAAGCCGGTTTCAGCGATGAATTCAACGAGAGCCAGGCCGAGAGGAACGTGCAACGGGATGGCCAGCACGTTTTCCGGGATGATGATATCAATGTCGAATTTCTTAACGAATTCATAGATCTTTTGCTTGAGGTGGGCTCGCAGGCTATGAATCTTCCGGGAGACCTCTCTGGGCCGGATACGTTGGCCAAAGCATTTATCGTTAATCTCTTTAATATCCGGATGCCGAAAATGGGCTTCTTCCACAAGCATACACTTTTCGGGCCGGCGATCATTTTCGCCAGAGAAGTAAAAACACTCGTAGTTATTCCTTTCCAAGACCGATGCCCACTTCTCGATCTCCAGGGAGACTCCATCAGTGCCTGCTATTCTGGTCGATATGAAGCCAACATTACGAAACTTGGATAAATTGTACTTGATCAAGAAACTACCCTCTCTGGCACAACATAGGAATGTGAAAATGTATTTCCAAATAAATTAATGATTTCATAAAAAGTATTATGGATAGTCGAAGTTGTCAAGCCAGCTCTTTTTTTCCTTGCGTTAAGCAACGAAAGCACGTTATTCTATATTAGAAAGATTGGCTAAAGGGAGAATGGAGGTAACTAATGAAAAGATTTATTATCACAATTGCTACCGGCCTTTTTGCTTTTTATAGCGGGATCTTGTCAGCACCATATGTGTGGGCCGAAGAAGAAAAGGCGACCTACGTGGGAATGGAAAAGTGTACAGAATGCCATCCAGAGCATGTTGAGAGCTATTACTCCTGGAAGTATTCAAAAAATTTCCGGATTATACAGATGAGGAAAAAAGATCATGACCCAAACTGCCTCCCCTGTCATGTCACAGGCTACGGTAAAGAGGGGGGATTTGCGAGTGTGGAGGAGACGCCGAGGATGGTCAACAAACAATGTGAAAGTTGTCATGGCCCGGCCAGTCTGCATCTAAAGGCTCCGACCAAGCTTGAACATCAGATGACATTGAGCATCCCACAGAATCTTTGTACGACTTGTCACAGCGGTCACAAGCATCCGGGTTATTAAGTTGAAACAACTCTCTTTTTTTCTTTTATTTTTAAATTAACTCCTGTATAATAAATAATAATCTAAGCAACCAACTCAATTACTTACGACTGCGTAAAAAGTCTTCAATTTGTCCTATAGGTCACTTTTTGACCCATCCGAGGCGACCTAAGCTCGCTTTGCCAAATTGCAAATCGCAAAAACTCGTACCTTGCGCCCTCATCCACCGCCAATGGCGGGACAATTTTTACGCTGCACGTCACTAATAATCTCTACCAAAAAATACGCTAATTAGCCCCGCCCTGGCGGGGCGGGACTACGTTTAAAAAAAGGAAATTCCTATACAATGAACTTAGCGCCCTTCGGGCGGGCTGTTAAGCTGCTCAATTTACCTGTCTGCGTGCAACGCACAGGCAGATCAGCTTAGTACTCAGAAACGACACGTTGCCGTTGATCATAAACTCAGCCATTTATCAGCCATTTAAAGGTGGGCATTGCCCACCCTACATTATTGCAAATAAGACTCTGAAATGGCTAATCTTTCGTAGGGTGGGCATTGCCCACCGCTTTCAGCTTATCAGCTATGAACGGTTATCACTTAGCAACCCTTTGATAAAATTGACCAAAAAAAGGAAATTCCTATACAATCAAGTTACTTATTTATTTACGGATGTCCCCCTTGGCCCTCCAGCTGGTTGAGAGAGGTTTGAATATCTGATAGAAGCTCTATTTTCTCTTGCATAGCTTCAAATTCATGTGCATCTAAAAGAACAGCTACGCCTTTCCCATGCTGAGTAATTATCACTGGTCTTTTGGTATCGTGAACTTGTTTTATGAAAGTTGCCATGCCATTCCTAACTTCTGGCAGGGGCCTGATGCCTTGATCAATTCTTAGCTTTTGCATATTGCACCTCATTTGGTTTATATTTTATACATTATAGCGTACATATTATGGCGCATGCAGGTATTATATTCCGGGCTAACCAGTTAGTATATAGTTTCTAAATAATACCAAATTTAAAAACACTTAACAAACACCATTTTGGTTTTTATTAAATTCCTTTAGCTGGATAATTATAATTTTGGAATGTTATACAGACGCTGGATAACATCATATGATAAGGATACCTTCAGAATTAAAGACTCACTTGGATACGCTTTTGGTTAAAAAGGCAATTCCAGCAAGATATCAGTTACAATTCTATTGCCGCCATTGGACAATAGATTCTTTCGTTCATAAGTTTCTATTGTTCAATAACCGAATGTGATGGGTGTGGGGGGGCATTGTTGAACTCGTTGAAATATTTCCAGTGACGAATGGATTAGGGAAAGGATAATGAAAAAGGGAGACCCTCTTGTCGAGATCTCCCTTTTTCATTCTTACTATCGCCATGAGCTATCAGCTCAATTACTTATTTCTTTTTCTTCCTTTTCTCTTTTTCTGCCAACACGACATGGGCTGC
>DAOVGD010000116.1 GCA_030672555.1 Desulfobacterales bacterium | reverse complement strand
AAACAGAACCTTGGGAAAAGATTGCGTAAATTACGGAGGGAAGATCCGGAGAAATTCAAAGAGGTCATTAATAAAAGAAGGGAAAGAATCAGGAATAGGCTGGAGCGATTGAGGCGCGAGGACCCCGAACGATTTAAGGAGATAATATCCAAGAGAAAAAAGTTGTTGCATGAAAGGCTGGAAAGGATAAAAAAAGAAGATCCGCAACGGTATGAGCGGATAATGAAAAGGAAAGAGACGCGCAGGTCTACGAGTTTTAAGGGACCAAGAGAAAGGCCGAACCGACACATGAAGCCGTCAGGTAGTGTTCACCGACGGAACAACCATGGTGGCCGAAGGTAAAGGTAAGCGTATGGACCGGGACCGGGAATTGATAGAGTTGATTCAAGGAGGATCAAAAGATGCCTTTGCCGAGCTGGTGGAGCGGCATAAAAAGAGGGTGTTGAGTATCGCCTATTCCTTTACGGGAGACTATGAAGACGCGAAGAACGTCTCCCAGGAGGCCTTCCTCAAGGCATATCAATCGATCCCGAAGTTCAGGGGCGGCTCATCTTTTTATACCTGGTTTTATCGCATCCTGATCAATACCTGTAAAGATTATATTCGTAAGGAAAGCGGGGGGAGGGCCATTTTTTTTATTAACAAAGGAAACGAAGATGAAGCAAGACCTCCGGAGGACATTTTTTTGGCAGATCCCAGCTCGAATCCCGACCCCCAAGATGAGTTGTTAAATAAGGAGTTGAATGAAAAGATAACCCGGGCAATCAATTCTCTCCCGGCAAATCAAAGGATCGCGTTTGTGCTTAAGCACATACATGGAATGAGCATAGAAGAGATAAGCAACATTACACGTTGTGCTCTTGGCACGGCGAAGTCACGTCTCTATCACGCGGTAATGAAGTTACAGGATAAGCTCGGAGACTATTGTAAGAAGGGGGAATGTAAATGAAGGACTGCAAAAAGATACAAAAATTGCTGCCTGCCTATTATTATAATGAATTATGCGAAGAAGATGCCGGTTTGGTGAAAGAGCACCTGGCATCCTGTAACACATGCGCCTTCCGATTTGAAAAGATAGAGTCAATGCTGGACCTGGTTGGCAAAAGACAACTGAAACACCCACCGGACGACCTGCTTGACACCTATGTGTATGAGTTAAACGAAAAGATAGAGCAGAGAAGCGCCGGACGATCCACACTGTTTTCATTCATAGATGCAGTCCGCCTCTTTTTGTTACAAAGTAAGGTGCGGATAGGAGTGGCTTCCGCTGCTGTTATCGTCATTCTTTTTAGCCTCTTTTTTTTCCATGATTCCAAAAAGATCGGATCTGGTCTGTTGCAGTCCCCGGCGATGCTGACAAACGAACTGACTCTTATGGAGCTTCTTGATGAGGGGGAGGATATTATCAGTGATACCGATGAGCTCATCCTTGCAGAAGTGGAACTCCTTGAAGATGCAGATATAACACCCGCCTCAACTCTGGAAGAAACAGGGGTTGAGAATATAGAGGATGAGTTGAAACTTCTTGAGAGCCTTGATGAAGATGTGGAACTATGGATAGAGGACGAAGAGGATGTCTTTATTGATGAATTGTTGATGGCTTCGTAAGAAGTCATCTTATAAACACCCACCCCGCAGCGATAAGTCCGGACAACACAAAGCTTGATTCAACCAAGAATTCGAATCTAAATCCCGGGAACATCCAATAGCGTTCGTATACCGTAAGGATACCTGCCAAGTAGAATACGCATAGAAGCATAGCAAAACCAAAAGATGAAACCATGCCGAGTGCATATCCCGCAGGAACAGCGACATTCAAAAGGACCAAAAGGATTTTTAGAAGGCGAAGCGTTTGTTTTTCCCCCAATACGATAGGAAGGGTTTCCTGTCCTACGATTCGGTCGCCCTGTGTATCTACAATGTCGAAGATTGCTGACCTGATGAAGACCAATACAGAGGTCCATATGAATACGAATATTATGGACGTATTAATGGTGGGGGATACTGTCAGAGCAGGCAAGATTACCGTCACCACGCCCCATGCCGCTGCAATTAAAAAAGTTTTTGAGCCGGGGATATCCTTGATCTTTTGAAAACGACCAACAATTCTTATATCCCCGGGCACGATTTTGATGTTATACAGTAATCCCATAATACTCATGACAAGGAGGATTAAGAAGGGTTTTATTCCCAAAAAAAAGGCCATGGTCAAACCGATTGCCCCGGAGCAGGTAGCCATGGCAAGGAGCAGACCTTTGAATTTTTCGTCAAACCTGGCGCGGTCCGGATCATTGTAGCGCTTTGCTTCTTTATTGGTAAACCGGTTCATAATGTGCATTGAAAAGACATAGAATGCTGCCATAAGAGCCGTGGAAAGGGCGGGCTTGATCCCCAGGAGAAGAGCACAGGCAAGACTGAGACATCCTGCCCCCAGCGAGACATAGAGATTGCTCAATAAAAGTGTCCGTTGTATCTTGTGGATGGCGCTCCGCCAACCTATTTTTCCTTCATGGGGAAGATTTTCGAGCGTCTTAAAGACCTTGCTGGTCACCCAGGTCGGAGTAGATGCCCCGGCTGTTATTCCTATGCGATGCATTCCTTCAATGAGGGAGGGGTCAAGATCCGCATCTGTTTCGATATGAAAGGTAGGCACGCCGGAGTTTTTTCCGATTTGGGCAAGCCTTTGTGTGTTTCCGCTATTACGTCCTCCTACAACGATGATGGCGTCTACCTCTTTTGCCATTTCACGAATTTCAAGCTGACGTTTAATGGTGGAATCGCAAATGGTGTTGAAGACCTTATAATGCGGAAAACGGGTGGAAAGCGCTTGGGCTATTTCCGAAAAGAGGAGAGCATCTTGGGTGGTCTGGGCTACCACAACGGCCCTGTCAAACGCCGGCAGCGTTGGAATATCTTGTAAGCGGTTTACTACAATGCCGCGGTTCTCGGTATAACCGAGAAGGCCGATAACCTCCGGGTGATTCTTGTCGCCAACAATAATGGTGTGATACCCTTGTTGCGCATATTTTTGGATGATGGTTTGTACCTTAATAACGCGGGGGCAGGTGGCGTCCACAACAGTAAACCCCATTTTTTTCAGAGAATCTTTCACGTGGGGGGGGACGCCATGGGCCCTGATTAGAACTGTGCCGGGTTCCGCTGAAGAGGGATCGGTTAAGACAGAAACCCCCTTTTGCTCTAAGAGATCGATAATCTGAGGATTATGGATGAGGGGACCATAGGTGTAAAGAGGTTCTTTTTTGGTATTGGCGGCCTTCAGTACCAGCTCTACAGCCCTCCGGACACCCATGCAAAATCCAGCCGTTTTGGCAAGCCTAATCTTCACGGAGAGCCCGATATCACACTTTTTCTTCTAAGATTATTTTGTGATTTACTAATTCGAGGGATTTTATCTGGGCATGGACGACCTTCTGATCTCCGAATATATTGATAATCCTCAGTTTTCCGTTATCCGGTTCGACCGTATCCACGGCCTCCATAACCAGCTCTTCTTTTCCGTTGCGGACAACATATGCATTTGCTTCACACATGGCTTCCTCCTTTTTCTATTAACTTCCCCAAGCGTTCGTTGATCAGTGTTTCAACAAGATGCGGCAGGGGGGTGGGGACCAACCCTACGATTTCAACGTTCTCCTGTGTTAGTGGAAGGAGAAATTTTTTTGCCCGGCACGAGGCAACAGCTTCGGCAATCCTGGGAGTAACCTCCCCCATCATGGCGTGGGCCAATACAATTCCTATTGGCCCGATAATGATATCGGAATCAATAACGGTCCTGACAATGGCACTTTCTCCAGACGCTCCCCGGTTTGCCCGTGCTTTCAGCATCTGAGTGGTTGCGATTGCATTGGTTCCCAGGGCGATAATTTCGACTGACTCGCCAAAAGCCCCTTTCAGTTGCTTGATAATAGCGCTCCCGATACCTCCGCCTTGTCCGTCGATTACACAAATACGCATCAGGATACAGAACACTCCTTCAAGTATTTCGATATGGTTCTGTCATACGCATGGGTTATTTTAAAGACCTTTCGGGCTAAATAGAAGCGTGTTTTGAGTGTAGTAGCGCCATCGTTTTTTCGCATCTCATCCAAGACCATGTCGTAATCTGCCGGATCAATGATTACTGTCACATCCTTATAGTTTTTTGCTGATGATCGAAGCATTGCCGGCCCCCCGATATCGATATTTTCAATGGCTTCATCCAGGGTACAGCCTTTTTTTGAGACAGTCTTTTCAAATTCGTAAAGGTTGACCAAAACCATATCGATCGGGAGGATATCATGCTCGGCCATCTGCTGGACATGCTCGGGAATGTCCCGTCGTGCCAGGATTCCTCCGTGAATCTTCGGGTGCAAGGTCTTTACTCTCCCGTCCAGCATCTCCGGGAAACCGGTGTAATCAGAGATCTCCCGTACCGTGACGCCTCCTTCACGAAGCTTTTTTGCGGTACCGCCGGTAGAGAGAATTTTAACACCAAGCCCCTGGAGTTCCTTTGCAAACGCTACAATGCCCGTCTTATCCGTTACACTGATTATTGCGCGTTCTATCTTTTTCATGGCCCATCCCCGTTACAAAAGAGTTGACGGAAAAAAGAATAACACCTGAGGCAGCTTCAAAATGTTTCCCGCCACCGGAGGGATTAACCGCAATAAGACTTGAAGCATTTCGAGTCCCGCCAAAGGCGGGATGAGCCTGACGCAGATTCAGCCGTCGTAGCCAAGGCTACTACCCGGCCTTCGTAGCCGCTGCTACTACGGCGGAGTAGGCTGGCGAAGTCGGCGATTTGGAAAAAGGGGACGTTTTGAAACTGCCTCGACTATAAATTAATAGGTTTACCATAAAGTATTGATGTTTAAAACCAACACCTGAGATCTGTGACAAGCGTTCTATTTTTTTCTAG
>DAOVGD010000183.1 GCA_030672555.1 Desulfobacterales bacterium | reverse complement strand
CTAATAATTTGACATGTTCTTCCATGCCCCACTTTGCCTTATACAAACAATCTTCTATAGAATGTCCTATGCCTGTAAAACCCTCTAAGTCGGGAGAATAAAAACCGAAATAGTCTGGTTCTTCAGTAGCTTCGATAACCAATGAATACTTTAATTCAATCATGTTACCATTCTCCTTGTTATTTCTTGATTCCTGCGGCTTTCAATATAGCATGACAAGTTCCCGTGGGAACTTCCTTTGATCCGTGGTAATCAACCCTGATTAGTTTATTCCATCCAGCTTTTCTATAGTATCTTATTGAGCCCTTCTGCTTCACGATTTTAAATCCGCTATCTTCAAGTAATCTGACCAGTTCGCTGAATTTCATTTATATCACCTTCATCATCGGGACCTAATGGGCCACAAGTTAAACTGAACCACTTTTTATTTAAGTTACCAATTTGTATATGGATTGTAAAGGGAGGAGTTGTTGATAATAGGAATGCTGAAGGAGTGTTAAAATCGTCCCGCGATCGTCACACCGCATTCAGGGCATCTCCCTTTCCGTATCTTGTTTTCAACCACGTCGAAGACATATCGTTTGATAAGCAGGGCGCCACAGTTGTAGCAGTATGTGTTTTCGCCATCATGTCCAGGGACATTACCGAGGTAAACATACCTCAAACCGTTATTAATCCCGATTTTTCGTGCATGCTCAAGAGTTGCTATCGGGGTTTCCTCCACGTGTGAAAGTTTGAGATGGGGATAGAACCGCGTGACGTGCCAGGGGGTATCAGGCCCGAGGCTCTTCTTTATCCATGAGGCTATACTTCGTAGTTGTATATCATCATCGTTGAAGCCAGGGATGATGTTGGTAACGACTTCCACGTGAATTCCATAGTCCTTGGCTTTTTCGGCAACCTTTAAGATAGATCTAAACTCAGTGATGTGGGCAATCTTCTTGTAGGTGGTGTTGGAGAACCCTTTAATGTCCACGCGGTAAACGTCCAGGTATGGAGCCAGAAGGTCAAGGGCTTCTTCAGTTATAAAACCGTTGGTGACGTAGTTTGTGTAAAGGCCTTTTTTCTTTGCAAGCTTTGCCGTGTCAAGGGTGTATTCAAACCATATGGTTGGTTCGTTAAAGGTCCAGGAAAGCCCGAGGCATCCGTGACGTAACGCCATGTCGACCTGATCTTCCGGAGCGAGGTAGGAGCCCTTTTCAAAGTCCTCTCCTTTCCAGTGGGCAATGTCCCAGTTCTGGCAGCCCGGACACCGGAAGTTGCATCCCCAACTTCCGAGCGAGAGCCACCGGCTTCCGGGATAAAAATGGAAGACCGGTTTCTTTTCAATTGGGTTTATCGACAGCGAAGAAACCTCTCCGTATATACGGGTGTAGAGTGTCCCCCCTTCGTTCACCCTGGTGAGACACCAGCCCGCAGCTCTTTTGGCAATGGTGCACCGTCTCTGGCAGGTGCGACATTGCACCTCGCCGTGGGGCAGCTTGTCATAGAGTAATGCCTCTTTTTTCATCCACTCCTATCTTTGCCTTTTGCAGTCGTTTCTCCACCTCGCCGTAAAGTACAACTTCTTCCATCTCAATATCTTTAAATCTCGGGGCGATGGTTCCAAGCCTCTTCCGGAGGGCCCAAATATTTTCCTTGGACGAGAAGCTCACCATTACCGCGGGCTGCACCTGCACACCGGCACGGTAAAGATTTTCTATGGCCTTAAGTTGCAGTCTAAACCCCTCTGGCTCTGCCCCGGTCAGTACAGAGAATTCTTCTTCTGTCGTTCCCTTGAGACTGACGCGGACGTAAAGGTTTTTGAATTTGCCCAGGTCAACTGCGTATGTCTCATCGTGGCCGATCAATATCCCATTGGTCTCAAGGATAAAGAGGATATCACCGGGGATACGTTCAAGGACCTTGAGCAGATGCTCTCGTGAAATGGTCGGCTCATTGCCGCTTATCCTCACCCGGCCAAAGCCCTTTTTACGGGCAGTACTGATGAGCCTTTCGGCCACGGCCTTGGGTGAGTAAAAGCGACCATAGGCACCGGGCCTTACCACTTCGCGCCAGGACCAACAGAATACGCAGCGCAGACAGCACCCAACACAGTCGGCTGTGGCAATCCCCCCGTAAAATCTGGCCGGTCTGAAGCGATAATATTTCCGCAGGTCACCCCTGCAGACAATCCGGGCCACGTCCTCCGCCTTTTTCACCGGCTCATACATAATAAATATATTATAGCATGTACTATTGCTCTAAGATAGGGAAACTATGTAATTGGTAGGCGGGATTTTTTTTGTAACGATTTGCAAGGGTCTCCATTTAATGTAGATAACGTGGTCTTGGTTCGGTGACCGTTTCCTTGCCTGCTCCTGTCATAAAAGCTATAAGTGCGAGCAAGTGATCAAGCTTTTCCTTCAATTGTTCTAAGTTCATATGTAGGGTCTTACGGATTTCCTGAAGTTCCTTGTCTCGTTTCAGGTAATCTACATAAGCCTCAAGTATTTGCTTGTCCACCTCTGATAGAGAAACAAACTTAAGTCCGGCATACCATTTCTTTTTCTTTTTCTGCCAGACAATTTCTCCTGAAAGGGAGATGGTGTGGATTCCTGGTGGCAGTGAAAGACAAAAACGTACAGACCCGTTCCAATTTGGTTTTCCCATGCAGGCTATCGCAGCCCCATTATGAGAGAGACCAACCAGATAAAGGTTTTCTTCTCCTTCTGTATCCAGCTTCTGTGGGGTGGAAAGAAGAACTCTCTCACTGTAGCGCCGTTCATTCAGATTAGTTTGTTGCATAACTGGTCTCCTTCCATCCCTGTTACTTTAGCAATTTCAGTGCCAGATGTTCCCGAGGCTGTTGTAATTGATAGTATATTGATATTACAGACATACTCAGGCGGACGATAAAGATGTGAGATAAATTTGTTTCACATAGTATGCAATAGATTTCCACTAAA
>DAOVGD010000071.1 GCA_030672555.1 Desulfobacterales bacterium | reverse complement strand
TTTATTGGCGGGGACGACGAGACTCGAACTCGCGACCTCCGGCGTGACAGGCCGGCGTTCTAACCAAAACTGAACTACGCCCCCTTAATTTTGTCCCCTCTCAATGACGCGATAGTTTGTTTTCCGAAACTCTACTCGCGATCTTCCCGCCAAGCGGGCGGGACGTTCTAACCAAAACTGAACTACGCCCCCTTAATTTTGTCCCCTCTCAATGACGGGATAGTTTGTTTTCCGAAACTCTACTCGCGATCTTCCCGCCAAGCGGGCGGGGCGTTCTAACCAAAACTGAACTACGCCCCCGGGAGTTGATGTGCTCATTGGGTTTAACAGCGTTTGGTAGGCGGAACAGGGCTTGAACCTGTGACCCTCGGCTTGTAAGGCCGATGCTCTCCCAACTGAGCTACCCGCCCATACCACAAGTCTTTTTTGCTATCAGGATTAAAACATTCTGTCAAGCAAAAATACAAAACCTCCGATCCTTATACATAATAGGCATCCACAAGGAGGCTGTCCGAGAATTATGTCCGTAACGAAAAAGAGTGAAAACGAGACAAAATTTTCGCAAATTTGAGGAGAATAGCAGGCCTATTTGACGAAAACTTGCGGAAATTTGGGCCGTTTCTCACGCTTTTGCAGTAGGATCAGAATTCTCGGACAGCCTCCTAAGATGGCAACTGATTTACAAATGGACGTCCCATTTGCGCCCTTGTTTTAAGAATTGAGCGCTTAGAAAAAGAGGATCACGAAATGTTTCGCATCCGCTTCCATGGTCGCGGCGGCCAGGGGATAAAGACGGCGAGCCGCATTCTGGGAACAGCCTTCTTTCTGGAAGGTTACGAGGTCCAGGATGCCCCCCGGTACGGTGCGGAGCGCCGTGGCGCCCCGATATTTGCTTACGTTCGGGCCTCTAAGGAGGTTATCAACGAGCGCGGGATCATCAACAAGCCGGACCTGGTCATCGTGGCCGATGAAAGCCTCTTGCTATTGCCAGTAGCCGGTGTTTTGGTGGGGGTGACGCAGCGATCGGTTCTTCTCATCGTGACTGACGAGGCCACGGAGGTATGGAAAAAACAGCTCAACGTGCAGGGACTTGTATTCTCACTTAGCAGTGAGGCAGCAGTCAAGGACCATCCTGGCCTTCCTTTGGTGGGCACAGCCTGTGTTGGCGCCGCGGCCCAACTGATAGGGATGATCTCCCCAGGAGCTTTAGAGGAAGCTATCCGGGAAGAGCTTAAATCCTTAGGGGATGCTGTCATTGAGAAAAACCTGGCAAGGGCGATGAAAGCCTATGATCAAATGGCGGCATATGTCGGAAGTGTAACGGAAAGAGAGGAGACCCCGGCGGATTCCTACCAGAGGCCCAACTGGTTTGACATACCCTTTGAAGATGCCCGTATCTCAGCCCCTTATATCCATGCGGCGGCCACCAGCCTTAAGGTGGGAACTGGCGCATGGCGCAGCCTGCGTCCGGTCATTGATCTCCGCCAATGCCATCGGTGCGGGTTGTGCCATATCTTCTGCCCGGACAGTGTTATCCATTTGGATGCCAAGGGGTATCCGCAGATCGACTACCAGCACTGTAAGGGTTGCATGATCTGCCTTGTGCAATGTCCTACCCACGCCATCGAGGCCATACCGGAATACGGGCTTAAGGCTGGGAGGTGAAAAGGAGGGGGCCATGATACGCAAACTTTTGACAGGAAACGGTGCTGCAGCCTGGGGTGCCCGTCTGGCTAAAATAGACTATGTGCCGGCCTTTCCCATTACCCCTCAGACTGAAATCATCGAGACCATTGCCCATTGGATCGATAAAGGCCAGATGGACTGCCGGATGATCACCATGGACTCTGAGCACTCCATGATAACGGCAGCAGGAGCTGCGGCCGCGACCGGGGTGCGGGTTTTTACCGCAACCTCCAGCCAGGGATTCCTCTACGGCATGGAGATGATTTACACCGTGGCAGGTTGGCGTGCTCCCTTCGTTCTTGTCAACGTCTCAAGGGGATTGTCGGCCCCTATTACTCTCGAACCGGACCACAACGATGTTTTGGCCGCTCGCGACAGCGGTTTTCTTCAGATTCACTGTGCGACCTGTCAGGAGGTGCTCGATTCGGTCCTCTTCGCCTATCGCCTGGGGGAAGATGAACGGGTGCGGCTTCCTGTTATTGTCAACTTAGACGGATTCTACCTCTCCTTCACCCGTGAGCCTGTAGAAATTCCCGATGACAAAAAGGTTGACCGATTCCTGCCCCCCTATGATCCGGAAGAGACCCATTTTCGCGCAGGAGATCCCATTTCCCAGGGTGTTGTTGTCCTTGGAGGCTCTCAGTACTCCTATTTTCGTTATGAAACCCATCTCGCCTCCCTGAATGCCTTAGTGGTATTTGAGGAGGTTTCCATAGAATTTAAAGAACTTTTCGGAAGGTCTTACCAGCCAGTTGAAGCATACCGAACTGAAGATGCGGAAATCATCTTTTTCATGATGGGATCGTTTGCCACAAAGGCCAAAGACGCCGTGGATTGCCTGCGGAGCGTTGGGCGCAAAGTAGGACTCCTCCGGCCGCGTCTGTTCCGACCGTTTCCGGTAAAGGCTATTATCCGCGTACTCGAAGGCAAAAAAGGGGTCGCTGTCATTGACCAAAACCTTTCCATGGGAAAGGGAGGTGTCCTTCATGCCGAGCTCTGTTCAGCCCTTTATGGGGTAGCGGATAGTCCGCCCATACTGGTCAGCTTCATCGGAGGGCTGGGGGGCCGTGACATCATTCGGGAAGAGTTTTACGAGATGGCCGCGGTGACCATGAAGGCCATCGAGAGAGGCGAGACTCCACCTCCCAGGCTCCTCTACACCACGGAAGAAATGATGCGAATGAAAGGACTCCAATCCATCGCCAGAGTCGAGCAGCTAAAAAGGGAAGAAAAAAGATGAAAGAAAGTGCCTTCAAAAGTGTAAAGGACCTGCCGGCCACCCATGTGCTCGGTTCCGGAACGCCGGCCTGTGCCGGCTGCGGGGCGCTAGAAGGTATCAAAATATTCTGTGATATCCTGGGAGACAAAACCGTTTTTGTAAATGCGGCCGGATGTATGACCTTGCTCACCGTTTACCCTTTTACCCCCTTTAGAGGTTCCTGGATCTATACCGCCATGGCCTCAGCCCCTGCCGGCGCCCAGGGAGTACGAGATGCCCTGGACTTACTGATCCGGAAAGGGCGCCTAAAGCCCAAAGACGATCTCAAGGTCGTGGTCCTTACGGGGGACGGCAGCGCCTATGGGATGGGACTATCTTCCACCTCTGCTGCCATCTATCGAGAATTAGACTTCATCTATATCTGCTACGATAACGAGGGCTATGGGAATACTGGCTACCAATTCTCAGCGGCTACCCCCCACGCTGCCCGAACAGCCACCAGCAAAGGAGTCGGGGGTTACTGGGGGTACAAGAAGGACCTATTTTCCATCTGGGCCGCCCATCGGCCCACTTATGTGGCCACTGTCGTAGGTACCGAACCCCTGGATATGGCACGCAAAATTGAAAAGGCGAAGGATCTCAAGGGATCCAAACTGTTCATCGTTCTTTCCCCTTGTCCCACGGGTTGGCGATTCGAACCGGCAGAGACCATCGAGGTTGGCAAACTGGCGGTCAAAACAGGTGCCTGGCCTCTCAAGGAATACATTAACGGGAAAGTGGTGCACACCAAGATCCCGCTTCCCAGGGGCAAGCGTCCCTTGGTTGAAGAATACCTGAAGAGACAGGGACGATTTGCCCACCTTTTCAGCCCTACACGAAACGAAGAGGTTCTGGAAGAGATTCAGGCCAGGGTGGATGCCTATTGGGAGGGGGTTGTGTAGAAATTTTTCTATTGATTAGAACCGGATAAAAGAAACCGTGACCAAATACAAAAAAAGTTACTTCCATTCTGGCGGAACAGTTCCTCTTCTCGGCCTAACCATTCCTGAGCACTTTACCCGGGTCGTCAAACGGTTCCCGGACCGGGAGGCAGTGGTCTCGATTCCTCAGAGAAAACGCCTCACTTATGCTGCTCTCTCAGAGTCGGTGGACCTCCTGGCCAGGGGCCTGGTTGCCTGCGGTTTCGGTAAAGGCGACCGGATCGGCATCTGGTCGACCAATAATCTGGAATGGCTCCTTCTCCAAATGGCTACCGCGCGCATAGGGGCCATTCTGGTAACCATTAACCCCGCCTACCGCTTGAAAGAGCTGGCCTACGCCCTGCGCCGTTCCGAGGTTCAAGGGCTCTTTGTTATCCCCTCATTCAGGACCAGTGATTATGTTTCGATGCTCGTGGAAATGATCCCGGAGTTAAAAGACGCCAAAGGCAGAGAGCTAAAAAACCAGGATCTGCCCTTCTTAAGGCAGGTGGTCCTATACCAACCAGCCTCTCCCATGGAAACCCGCCGTTTCTATCCGGGCTTCAACACCTGGGCGGATATCCTTAAGCGGGCCCACTCCGTTTCCCTAAAAGAGCTGGATAGGATCACTGCGTCCCTGGACATCGATGATCCCATTAACATCCAATATACCTCAGGGACCACCGGCTACCCTAAAGCGGTAGTCCTGACCCATCACAACATTCTCAACAATGCCTATTTTACCGGACTCTCTATGCACTTTACAGAAAAGGATAGGCTTTGCGTGCCTGTCCCCTTTTATCACTGTTTTGGCATGGTGCTGGCCAATCTGCTCTGTCTGTCTCACGGAGCCTGTGTCGTTATTGCTTGTGAGCATTTTGATGCCCTGGAGGTCTTGGGGGCGATCGAAGCGGAGAAATGTACGGCCATTCACGGTGTACCTACTATGTTTATTGCTGAACTGGAGCACCCGGAATTCAATAATATTGATACCTCAACCTTGCGCACGGGGATTATGGCCGGCGCGCCTTGTCCCCCAACCCTAATGAAGCGGGTGATGGAAGAGATGCACTGCCAGGAAATCCTCATTGGCTACGGTGAGACCGAGGCATCTCCCGTAACTCACCTGACATTGCGAGATGATAGTATGGAGCGCCGTGTCATAACCGTGGGTAAGAACCTTCCACATCAGGAAGTGAAGGTGGTGGATGTTGACACTGGCGCAACCCTTCCTATTGGGCAAACCGGGGAGATCTGCTTTCGAGGCTATCACATTATGAAAGGCTACTATGAGGATCATGAGGCTACAAAGGAAGCCATCGATGAAAACGGCTGGCTCCACTCCGGTGACCTGGGAACGATGGATGCCTATGGATACGTGCGCATTACGGGAAGATTGAAGGAGATGATCATCCGGGGGGGTGAGAATATCTATCCCCGCGGGATCGAGGAGTTTATTTACGGTCATCCTAAGGTTGCCGAGGTGGCAGTCTTTGGCGTGCCAGACGAGTACTACGGTGAGGAGGTTATGGCCTGGATCAAGCTCCACGCCGGTGAGACTGCCACCGAGCAGGAGATCCGTGACTTCTGCAAGGATGGCCTGGCCCACTTCAAGATCCCCCGGTATATCTGGTTTGTGGAAGAGTTTCCCATGACTGTGACTGGCAAGCTACAGAAATTCCGTATGCGAGAAATCGCAATTGAAAAAATGAGAAAAGGGGCACAGAGTTAATTTCATGCATAGTCCTATAAAGGCTGTAATCTAAAAGTGGGGTCTGATTATGGATATCTTTGAATTCATGAAAGAAAGAAGCATTGCAAGGCTGGACTTTTTGAGAGACAAAGAACCTTCTGCAAGAGATGTAGTTAGCACCTCGACTTATCCGGCATTTAAAGAAAAGATGGCAGAGTCAGGGCATGAGGAAGTCGTTTTTTTCTATGACAAAGCAATTAATGCCAGGTTTATTGTTGGAATACATTCTACTTTAAGGGGACCTGCAATAGGCGGTTTAAGGGTTTGGGCCTATGAAAAAGAGCTTGATGCGATAAAAGACGTCCTCAGGCTTAGCAGGGGTATGACGTATAAAAACGCATCAATTAATCTAGATCTTGGGGGTGGCAAGGCTGTTGCTTGGCTTGATGAGAGGGGCAAAACACCTGAGCTCCTTAAGTCTTTTGCCAACTTTCTAATAATGCTTGAAGGAAGATACATTACAGCGGAGGATGTGGGGACAACTGTAGAGGACATGGACTTTATGTGCGATGAAATAAAAAGCAAACCAGACAAAGTCTGTGTTGTGTGCCGTTCAGAAGCAAGGGGTGGTAGTGGAAATCCATCTCCATTTACAGCATACGGGGTCTATGATGGTATTAAATTAAGTGTAAAAAGAGTGTTGGGCAAGGATTTGTTAAAGGGCTTGACCATCGCACTTCAGGGTCTAGGACACGTGGGCTTTGAGCTTGCAATAAAACTCATCGATGATGGGGTAAATTTGGTTGTCAGCGAGCTTGAAGAGGCCAAAATCAAAAGGGTACAGGATTATGCCAAGGGCAAGGTTGGCTTCAGAGTTGTTGGCATTGATGAGATTTATTCTGTTGATTGTGATCTGTTTTCTCCTAATGCTCTGGGTGCGGTACTTAATGAGAAAACTATCTCCGCACTTAGATGTAAGATAGTAGCTGGCGCTGCAAATAACCAATTAGAAGATGAGGAAAAAGATAGTGAACTACTGCATAAGAAAGGAATTCTTTATGCCCCTGACTTTATGATAAATGCTGGCGGGGTCAGCAACGCAGCGATGGAAGTATTTGATAGGATGCATAATATCCCATATGACAAAGAAACTGTTTTTAAAAAAGTTGATGAGATTTCCAAGAACCTTCTGGATGTGTATGATATATCTGAAAAAGAGAATATATCAACTTACAAAGCAGCGCTAAAGCTCGCCGAACAGAGACTAAGATAATGTTAAGCTGTTCAAAACGGGATCTGGTCTCAATAGCTTTATCGACCTAACTATACTCATATCGAGCAGCCAGAAAACGAACATGTAACTCTTTGTTTTTGATCCGTAATAGTGCAATGAGGTCGCTGGTACACTGGATGACTTGTACACCGCATTCCCTGTAGATGCCATAGGTGTGAGTATGCCCGCAGATAATCACTCTTGCTCGTCCGCTGACTGCCTTCAGGAATCTTTCTGAGTCATTTAGCCTTCTTAACCGTTTCTGCGCCTGGGTCAATGGCGAATGGTGTAAGATCAGTATAGGAAACCTTTTCTTGACATCTGCCCGGTCCAGGACATCTGAAATTTTCTGGATCTGAGCATCACCAATACGCCCGCCAGCGCCTGAAGCTTTTGATGCCGAATCAATTCCGATCAACGCAACCGAGCCGATGAACTTAACCCATGGATAGGGAGACTCCATGAAAATGGCTGATTCATGGAGTTTTTTAAAATGTCGTAGAAACTCTGCTGCGGACATCTGTTGGGTCAACATGCCCAAAAGACGGAGATCATGGTTGCCGGGAACAACACTGGCTGCCAGGGAATTGTACAATCCGTATTCCTTCATATCCTGTTTTATCTTTGCAAAAAGTACTCTACACCCTTTTTTTGTAAAGCCACTGCGAAGTGGGGTACGGGAAACAAAATCGCCGGTTAGGATTAGGTGATCCACACCGGATTCAACGTACTCTTCACAGCTCCATAAGATGTCCCGGAGCCGATTTTTGTCTTGATCCAGATGGAGATCAGATACTGCCGCAAGACATACCTGTTTCAATGTTACATTCTATCCACAATTAAACGAAAACATCCTTAAAAAGTACCTAAAGAAACCGTAAAAAAGATGACTGAATAAGGGTAACACTTTCTGCCAAGATTTCAAGGAGGAACTCTATCTATTGAACTCTATCTATGTGAAGAATTCGCCTTATAATGTTCAGCGCCCCAAGAATTTTAATAGCTGTGAAAGGGTCAAGGTATTCAGTACATCTTGCGGTTCTATCCATCCCCTCCTCGCAGTCGCCACCCCAAATTTTATCCATTCGAGGTGGATATCCATGTGTGCATCAGTGGAGATGACGATCTTAATACCTTTTTCCTTTGCTCTTCGACAATGGATATCTGACAGATCCAATCTCTCAGGATAAGCATTAAGCTCCAAGACCTTTGCATTGGCTTTACAAGCATCCATGATTTTGTCCATGTCCACCTGATAGGGCTCCCTTTTTCCGATTAGCCTGCCAGTAGGATGGGCGATTATATCCACATTTGGATTCTCTATCGCTTTTATGATCCTTTTGGTCATCTCCTCTTTAGGCTGGCCAAACTTGGTATGAACTGCAGCAACAACCAGATCCAACTTTTCTAAAATCTCATCCTCAAAGTCCAATTGACTGTTTGATCTGATATCCACCTCGGTCCCGCTTAGTATCTTGAAACCCTTTAATTTTCTATTCAGCCTTCCAATCTCCTCAATCTGTTTTTGAAGTCTCTCCTGGGTGAGCCCACCGGTTATACCCATCGCAGGTGAATGATCGCAGATAGCGATGTACTGGTAGCCCCTGTTCTTAGCGGCTTGCGCCATCTCTTCTATGCTGTTATTTCCGTCAGACCAATCGGTATGGACATGAAGATCACCCTTGATCTCTTTTAACTCGATTAAAGAAGGGAGCTTTCTATTCTGAGCAGCTTCAATTTCGCCCTGATCTTCCCTTAGCTCTGGAGGAATGTAAGGAAGGTTAATCGATTTGAAAATCTCCTCTTCGGTTTTTCCTGCAATTCTTTTTTCTTTTTTGAAGACCCCATATTCGTTTATTTTTAATCCCTTATCCGCTCCCAATGACCTGATTCTTATATTGTGAGCCTTGGATCCGGTGAAATAATGGCTGGCGGCTCCAAAGCTTTCGGGCGGTACCACTCTGAGATCAACCTGGAATCCATCCCTTGTCACAATGCTCGATTTGGTCTTTCCCTTAGCTACCACCTTGTCGGTTTGGGGCAAATTGACAAAAGCTTCCATCACCTTTTCGGCATGATCTGAAGAGGCTAAAATATCCGCATCCGCAATGGTTTCCCTCATCCTTCTTAAAGAGCCGGCCAGGAGGATCTGTTTTACTTCTTTAAATTTTTTTACCTCCTCCAAGATGTTCTGTGCCCTGGGATAAATAAAGGCTAAAGGGAGTCTTTCTTTATATTTCTGCACCTGCTGGATTCCGCGAAGGATATTCTGTTCCACCTTCTCACCCAGGCCGTGAAGCGCTTTCAGCCTTCCTTCCTCTGCCGCCTTCTTTAACTCCTCAACAGTCTTTATGCCCAGTTTATCATATACCAGTTTGGCATGCTTGGGGCCCATGCCGGAAATTTTCAAGAATTCGGTCAAAGGAGCATATTCGGTTTTTTTCAACTCCTCATAGTATTTGAGTTCTCCGGTTTCCAGAAGCTCCATAATTTTTTTAGCGATTCCCCCGCCTATGCCGGGAAGCTTCGCTATTTTGTTTTTATCCTCCAGAGAAGAAAGTTCATAAGTCAGACCCTCGATGGTTTGAGACGCTTTGATATATGCTCTGATCTTGAAAGGATTTTCTCCCTGGATGTTTAAAATTTCGGAGATGTGAACCAATATACGGGCTATTTCTTGATTGGTCATACAAGCACCTTGAAAGCTTACAGGTTTTTGAATTGGTCTGCCTACTGAGCGCTGCTTATTATCCTATCATCAATCGTGATAAATGTTAATGAATTTAGCCTTATGGGAATCCGTCTACCAACCAATAGTCGACTCCACCACTGCCCGAACCAGGTCCTCCTTAAATGGCCCCAGTGCCCCTGTGGTCTTCGTCGCCGATAGTACCGACGTAATTATTCGTTGAATGTAAATCAGTTCCAGCGTATAATTTCATCTGGGGAGAAATCGGGGGCATTGTTGACTGAATTGAATAAGTCGAATGCGATTGGCGGACAGAATGCTTAGCAAAAATTACTGCTTACTCCATTCATGAACATTTACTTGGTCATTATCCTTTCTATTATCGTTGGCAATTATCTTTTAGATATCGTGGTGGAGACGCTCAATGTAAGGCACGCAAAAACCGATCTGCCTGAAGAATATAAAGGCTACTACGATGCTGAAGAATACAAAAAAGCCCAAAATTATCTGAAAGAAAACACGCGGTTTGAAATAATTACCGGCACAATCACGACACCGATTACGGTCGCCTTCATTCTGATCGGCGGCTTCAACCTTGTCGACCAGATTGCAAGAAGCTTTCAATTCGGCCCTATCTCCACAGGGCTTATCTTTGCGGGAATTCTAATGCTGGCTTCCCAAATAATCTCCATTCCCTTTTCAGCCTACAGCACCTTTGTCATTGAAGAAAAATACGGCTTCAATCGAACCAATGTAAGGACATTTGCCTTAGACATATTGAAAAGTTGGCTGCTGGCCGCCATGATTGGTGGGACCGTGTTTTCTATCGTTTTGTGGTTTTTCGGCAAAGCCGGAAACTGGGCCTGGCTCTACTGCTGGATTGCGGTGGTCCTGTTGCAAATAGTACTTACGTTTTTTGCCCCTGTCGTGATACTGCCATTGTTCAATAAGTTCTATCCTCTGGAAGACGGCGAGCTCAAGACGGCCATTGAGAACTACGCCAGATCACAAGATTTTAAGATGAAAGGCGTTTTTAAAATGGATGCCTCCAAACGCTCCACCAAAACAAACGCTTTCTTCACAGGCTTTGGAAAATTTCGTAGAATCGTCCTATTTGACACGCTGATAGAGAAACACTCAGTAGATGAAATCGTTTCTATCCTTGCCCATGAAATGGGACATTACAAGAAGAAACACATTTTCAAATCCATACTGATGTCGATCATGACTACGGGCTTGATGTTCTTTTTGATTTCTTTTTTCATAAACAACGAGGGCCTTTTTTCCGCCTTCAAGATGCAAAACACTTCAATATACGCAAGTCTGATATTCTTCGCCTTCCTATATGCCCCCATCAATATGGTTGTCTCCATCTTTAGTAAAATGCTTTCCAGAAGACGTGAATACGAAGCTGACGCATATGCAGTTGGAACATACAGAAAACCGGGATCAATGATTTCAGCGTTGAAAAAGCTGACTGTTGAAAATCTCTCAAATCTAACGCCTCACCCGCTTAAAGTATTTTTGAGTTACGCGCATCCGCCTGTTCTGGAAAGAATCCGGGCCATTCGAAGAATGCCCCGCCAAGGTGCTCAGTCTTCTTCCTTTAACCAATAAACTGCTATACAATTGGCGCCATCATCATTTTGGGACGAGGCCTTATCCGGCCAGACAAATATGGCAGGGGCAGTGGAAACAGGAACATTTTCATGTCCCGGATAACTTGAGTCTACGCGTCTGTATCTTAGTTCGATATAGGCGTCAGGGTGTTTTTCTTTTGCTTGTTCATAAGTTAATAAACGAGATCTCATATCGCTTTTCCTCTTAATCCGTCCATCTGTTCCAAAGTTAATCGTCCACGCCATTCTCTTTTTCTACAAGAATGTGCTTAGGTAGCTTATCCATAAATTCTTACCCCGTCTTCTTCTACAAGCTCGTTAAACAACGACTTCCTGGAAAGATCAACAAGATCAACGGGTTTTGATAAATGCTTAAACAGCTCAGCATAAAATTTGAAGAACAACCGGGGTTCAAGCCCCTTTACTCCAATGTCTATGTCGTTGGCTTTTTCGTCCTTTCTTAACGAAGAACCAAATAGGACGATATAAGAAACATTGTATTTTTTACCACACTGTATGATTATATCTTTATCATTTTCTGTTATCATGCTCATCACCTCTTTCGCCACATTTCAGACAAGATGAGACCTTTGCATATACTCTTATAACACTTTTTCATCTCAAGCAAAGGTTTGATAATGTTGACCTCTCATCCAAAAAGACTCTTCCGGTCCAAACTCCGGTATTGAATCGCCTCTGAGATATGGCTAACGTTGATATCCTATCTTGAAATATTTTTATTTAACACCAAGAGTGATAGTTTCGTAAAAAGTCTTCAATTTGCTTCAATTGGTATCTATTTCCGCAAGAGCCATGTATTCTAATCCGAAAGCCTCGGCTACTGCTTTGTATGTGAGCTTGCCATGGAAGGTGTTC
>DAOVGD010000145.1 GCA_030672555.1 Desulfobacterales bacterium | reverse complement strand
ACTGACACCCAAAAGGTGGGAAAAGGGCGTCCCATTTTTGATGGCCCGCGCAACACGCAAGAGTGTCTCCTCACCTGAAGATCTACATATATAGTCAATATCAGGTAGTTCGGAAAAGGCTGCCGACGGCATAAACGTGGCTTGTGGCCCCCCAATGGCAATCTTGATATCTCTGTCCACCGACTTTATGAGTCTGGCAAGGCCGATCACATAGAGCATGGTTCTCTGATAGGCCGACAGTCCAACCAGGGCAGGATTAAACCTTCTGATGATTTCACATAGATTTGTGCGGGAGATATATGTGTCCTCTCCAAGTGACAATATCTTGGCATTAAATCCCTTGGATTTGAGAAAGGAGGCAATGTATCCCGACGAGATAGGGGTCAAGGCTGGAGCAAAAGGGTTTATTTCAATAAGTAATACATTCACGATCAAACTCTTATAAAAGATGGACATGTCAAGGTCAAGGGAAAATTGAAGACCACTTCGAAGCGCTTAAACAAGCCCATCGTGAACGGGTGGGTGGGCAAATCCTGAACACAGTGCCATCGCTGGGGCTATCTAAAAGGCTTGATTCCAAATGCTTTATAGTTTATAGATACTCTTTACGCATACGTGTAGTTCAATTGTATTCAGTGCAATACTCTGGAGAATAGTTAATGCAAGCAGGGAAAATATTAAAAGAATATCGGAATGCCGGAAGGAATCAGCGAAAAAACAAAGATGCAATTCCTTCTGACAACGTAAACGCTGAACTTAATTTTATTACCATTGATGATCTTATTGTAAGGATGGCATGGCGGGACGGGATAAAGGATATAACAGAGGATAAATATCGAAAAAAATATAAGAAGGAATACGGAGAAAAGTTTTTCAAGGGTAAGGTCGTTCTTGTTCGCTGCGGCATTGATGCCCCTGTCGACAAAAAGGGACGGATTGCCGGAACGGAACGGATTCAGCTTGCCATCCCAACGTTAAAGGAACTTTCCGGGTATGGCGCACGTGTTGTAATAGTGGCCCACCAGGGACGTGCCGGTAAAAACAACTTTATCGAATTCGACCAGCATGCTGCAATAATAAGAAAACTGATCAATAAAAACACTCATCCCCGGAGGACTGTTAAGTATTTGGGGAACCTTACGGAATCTAAAGTTATTACTAACAAGATTAAAGGGCTGAAGAACGGCGAAATCTTGCTCTTGAATAATATACGCTTCCTGATTGACGAGGTTTTCATCCAAGACAAGGCCGGCCTTCGACCTCATGAGATCAATAAAGGATCCCGCTTTGTAAATATACTTGAACCGATAATTGATTTTTACGTTAATGATGCCTTCAATACCTCCCACCGCAAGCATTCGTCCATGATCGGTTTTACACAAAGACTCAACCTGGTGGGACGTCAGATGGAAAAGGAGATGACTGAAAATAAGCATGTCATTAATATTATCCAACATCCCTTTGTTCCTCTGTTCGGCGGACTGAAAGTAAATGACTATCTGGGTCTTATAAAAAACTCTGTTCTTTCCGAGAAGGTTCCGGTCGTTTTACTCGCAGGAGTTCCGGGTGTCCTCGCCGTTCTAAGCCAGGAAATACGTCCAGGAGTTCCATACGACTTTGGCGCTGCCACAAACAATTTTCTCGAAAACTCTGCAAACAAAGGACTGACAAAATTCTTCGCGCAACTTTATGAGCGCCCTGGTGGCAAAAAGAAACTGGTCGCGCCAGTTGACTTTATGGTGAACAATGATGGCCAAATACTCAATTTGACACCCCGAGAGATCCACGAACATCCTGACAAAAATCGTTTTCTTGTCTGGAGTATCGGGAGGGAAACGACAAAGCTCTTTGTATCTTATATCCTGAGCTCAAAAACCATGTATAAAAAAGGGCCTGTAGGAAAATCAGAAGCGCCGGGCTTCGAACAACCGGAACGAGAAATTTTAACCGCCATCATGGAGGCCCAACAAAAAGGAGCCTACACAATCACCTCTGGTGGCGACAGCGCTGAAATAGCAAAAAAGTTAGGATTTAATGATAAAGCGCTTTTTTCCAGGTTAAGCGACGCGGGCGGCGCGTTTATTCATGTATTAGAAGGGAGCCGTATTGCCTGGCCCATACTTCAGCTCAACACTCACTGGAATATTTTTTATGGCAAAGACCTAAGACACGGACTCCCGTTCAACTATCATCTTAAGTCTCGATATCGCCTGGAGCGAACTGTCCCGGCTAACGGCCTTCCGGAATATCTACGGTATGATCAGCGGCAAAGTTAAACTTGGGCTACTTACGATCCTCCTTGTGCTGGGAGTTGTTTCCTTTTTTTACCGCGAACCCATCCTGAACTCTCTTATAAGGCTTTATCATTTTTCCACTGATCGTGAAGCGATTAAGGCATTTCTGTTATCCTATGGGGGATTGGCCCCCGCTCTTTTTATATCCATTCAAATACTACAGGTCGTGTTAGCCCCTATCCCCGGCGAAGCAACGGGTTTTATCGGGGGGTACCTGTTCGGCGCATTTTCCGGGTTTATTTACTCTACCATTGGCCTTACATTAGGTTCATGGATCAACTTCTCACTGGGGCAGCTCTTAGGGAGACGTTATGGCAAACGAATCATTCCACCCCGCTACATAGAAAGATTTGATACCATAATCAAGCACCAAGGAGTCATTGTCTCTTTCATCCTTTTCATCCTGCCGGGATTCCCCAAAGACTATCTCTCCATATTTTTAGGATTCGGTGGTCTCTCCACAAAGGTGTTCCTTCTGATAGCAAGCATTGGCCGGATGCCCGGCACGTTTATGTTAAGCCTGCAAGGAGCGCACGTCTACCAGCAAAACTATAAGACATTTGTCCTCCTTTTTCTCATCACCCTCGGTTTTACTTTGCCGGTTATCTATTACCGCAAGCAGATTTATCGGTTGATAGAAAAGATTGATAAAAAGTAGGCTTTTTTATTGACAACATTAGCAAAATTTGAAATAATATAATAAAGTTATCTTAGCCAAAAGGAGACCTGCTTGTCTATCTGGACTTATCGTGAGGAGCTGAGTCGTCAAAATAAAATACGTCGTTCTCTCTATGAACTGTTACGTGATGAATTAGATCATGTCTTGATCCAATACTCTCTGATAGATTCCTATCAAAATTTTTTAAACCACAACACTCCTTATCCGTTTGTAGAGATGCGCGAGCTGAAACCCCGGGCCATTATCCCTGACATAGAATACGAGCTGCACAACAACCTCCTTGTTCTCTTTCTTGAAGACTCGATCCCAAATATACATAAAAAATATATCCGCTTTTTTGACGATAACAAAACAACAAAGGAAAATCTTCTTAAGATAAGGCACTTTCAGTTTCACAAAAAATACCGGCATAATCTAAAATTATTCGAATCGCCTCAATTCTGCTGGTTCGTAAGGGGTCTTCTCCCTGTTGATTACGCCCTCCTCATCCAGAGAGATTCAACCATAAAAGCAAAAAACAGATACGCTCTCACTCACTTTCACGTAAGGATTGACTGGCCTATTTCAGAAGCAGCAGAATACCTTGCCCGCAGCCTGCGGTATATTCACAAAGACCTGTATGAAAAGGGTGAGGATTATGCGGAGAATCTCCAGAAAAAATTCTTTGAGTATTACGGGCTGCACCCATTGGCCGGAGGGCGACGAACCGCGGCCAGCATAGCTGCACAATACTTAAAACAGCTCCCCTTTATTTCTACCGTGTATGTAGGGAGTTCGGAATCAAGGTCATTGAGTAAAATTTCAGAACGTGGTCAGACTCGGTATGTCCTGATTAAATTGGACGAAAGTGAAATTACAAATATTTGTAAAACCCACCTCATCAAAGAGGCAACGTTTGCAAAGTCTTACTTGATCGACAAGACCAACGACGGAGGTGTAGCGATCTTTCAAACTACGTATTCGCATCCTGTCCATGCTCAGCCGCCTGACGATGGTAAGTTGCGAGAATTAAACAGTGAATATTATTGGCTGACAGTCAACAGCCAACATCTCATACCCCTGCCTGAAGCATGGGAAAAATCCCCTCTCCCCTATAGTAAAATCTATTCTGTCTCAGGTTAAATCGTCAAGTGGTCAAATCGTCGAGTGGTCAAGTGGGCAAAATTTTACCTACTCGACGACTCAACTACTCGACCAAATTACGATAACCGCCTCACCTTCCAACATCAATGAACCGATACTATTATTAAATGGCTGACCACACAAATAATCATACAGACCTATTTGCTTTTCAAAAAGAGCTCCTGTCACATAAGAAAGGATTTGTAACCTATAACGTAAAGCGGATAAGGGAAATGATCCGCTACTTTTCAAAGCGCACAC
The DNA here is from genome assembly GCA_030672555.1 of Desulfobacterales bacterium. Lineage (GTDB taxonomy): Bacteria > Desulfobacterota > Desulfobacteria > Desulfobacterales. The sequence goes on along the minus strand of DAOVGD010000145.1, from coordinate 8,515 downwards.
TCGATCTGTTCTATGCTGTCCCTTTCCTGCTTCACGTAAATTCCCTCCGTTTACCCGGCTATGTGGCGGATGAGAATGTGCCATGCGGAATCTATAGATTTCATCAAACCGGCCTCTGGGAAATCACAAAAAAAATTTTCAGGGTAACCCCCCGGGAAATACGGTATATCCTGCCCAGGTCCTATTTTATTCATGCACTTTATCTTATGGGGAGTTTAGGAACTATAGGTCAAACAGGCTACTCTGATCTTGATTACTGGATCTGCGTTGACAATACCGCAATCGAAGAAAAAAAGTTTAGGCTCTTTAAACAAAAAATAAGGCTTATTGAAAAATGGGGTAAAGAGAATTTTGGGCAGGATATCAATTTCTTCGTTATGGACATAAATAAGATACGGCACAACGACTTCGGCCAGATCACTGAGGATAGTTCAGGTAGTGCCCAAAAAAGCCTGCTCAAAGAAGAATTCTATCGTACCTTTATTCTCATTGCAGGCAAGATACCTTTCTGGGCTGTATTACCCCCCCGGCTTACTGACAAAGAGTATTGTAAATCCGTTGATATGACAAAACAGATTAAAAACATAAACTTCTTCGTTGATGACTATATAGACCTCGGCAACCTTTCGGCGATATGCAAGGAGGAGTTTTTGGGGGCCTCACTCTGGCAATGTTTTAAGGCAAGTTCCGATCCAATAAAGGCCATGATCAAGACATCACTCCTGGTAGAACGCTTCTTTGCGGATGATCAGGGACCTCTGCTCTGCGATAAGATCAAGCAAGGGTTTCATCGGGATCATTTTGAAGATAATATTCTCGACCCATACCTGCTTGTCTTTCACCACGCCTTACATCTTTACGAAATCCTTGAAGATAAAGCAGGGCTTGACTTGATCAGGCAATGCATTTTGCTGCGTATAAACGGTATGGTACCCCTGAGGAGTCGTTTGACAGAGGGTCCGAAAAAGACCTTGCTTGAAAAGTTTATAATAGAATGGCAATGGGACAGCGAAAAGATTAACCGTATAAAATCGTATGCGCATTGGTCGGAAGCGGAGAAATTGGCTTTTGAAGACAAGATCCTGGAAAAAATATCATTCCTCTTTGAATTACTCCAGAACGGCCTAAAAAACGACCAACTCCCCAGCTTTAATATGACACCTGCGGATCTAACAGCATTAAAAAATAAGATACGCGCCTGTTTTCAACAAAGACCGGGAAAGATTCCGAGGTGCTCAACATATCTCAAAAAGATAGCCACAGAGTCGGGCTATGTGATTTCTCAACAAATTGAAAAAAATAACAAAAGCAAATGGCTCCTGTCCCGGGGAAGCCTGTCCGATCAAAAAAGCAATCGGGGCATACTCTATTCCTCCCATAGATTGATACCTGTCCTGGGTTGGCTTATTGCAAACGGCCTTTGCACAGATGTCTCATCAGTATATTTCTGGTCCTATCAAGGGACCATAAGTCAAATACAGGGACAAAAGCTCCTCAAACAACTATATGATTTTTTTGAAAGCGAAACAGCAGCCCAAAAAGAAACCTCTCTATCGTTGCAAAATATGAAGATGTTCATAGCGGTAAATACCGAGGTATCATCCAGCCAGGACACCCTCTGCCACGTGGACTATCTCATACAAAACACGTGGCAAGAGCTATTTCATTACGAGATGGACCTGACCCCCATTGAAAATGATCACCAAAAGTGTTATCAAGTTATGTCAGACATACAATTTTTCTTGCCGGACTTTAGTCACACAAAGGGGGCTTACAGAATCTATTCCCGCTGGAAGCGGCTCGAAACCGAGGTTACCAAATCGGTAGAAGGTTTTCTCAAAGCCTCCTCTTCCAGCGGGCTTATTACTGAACAAATAGCGAAGGAGCCTGATTTATTAACTGTTCAAAAAGGTAAAAAAAATATCCTGCTGGACACTTTTTAAACACCGTCCATCAAAAAATGGTAGATTTTGTTCCAAGACAAGGCCGCACATCCCGCCAAGGCGGGATTGAGGATAGAAACATGCGGCTTCCGGCTCGTAGAGCCTACAGCTCGGAGAGAGAACGCAGTATCGGGGCAAAAGATGCCGTTTCTTGATGGACGGTACTGGGAAATTGCAAAATGGAAGACATCACCTATCTTATCGTTGATAGTGAGGGGGAGTCTAAGCAAAACCTGTTAAATGCCCTAAGCTATCTCAAGTGTAACAGGATCTTCACGGCAAACCACGGAAACGAGGCCTGGTCTATCTTAAATATGAGAAAAAACGTCGGCTGCTTAATCTCTGCCTGGGATATGCCTAACATGAACGGCATCGCCCTTCTCAGGATTGTCAGGGCCTCAGATCACTTTTCTGACCTCCCCTTTTTCCTGGTAACAGATGAGATAACCCGGGCACAGGTCATAGAGGCAGGCGAAGCAGGCACTACAGGGATAATTATTAAACCATTTACCATGGAGAACTTCAAAAAAAAGATCGACTCTATACAACAACTCCGTCACGAATTCGCCAACCTCGAATCACAGAAACACCTTGACAAAGCTAAATTGTATCTCGATAAAAATGATTGGGCTAAGGCGTTGGCTGAATTCAAAAAGGTCCTTGACTACACCGAAAATGCCGAGGTCTATTACAATGTAGGATATATAAAGACATCCCAGGGAAACTATGAAGAAGCGCTCATCGCTTTTAGAAAGGCCACGCAGATCAACAACGCGTTCGCAAAGGCATACAGGGGAATGGGCGAAGCTTACAAAAAGCTGGGGAGAACAACAGAGGCCGAAGAGAGCCTGCAAAAAGCCGCGGAAATCTACATGAATAAACAGATGGATGAAAACGCGGAACAAGTACTCAATGAAATTCTTAAAATCAACCCAAACACTGTCAATGTCTTCAACAGCCTGGGGATTCTTTACCGCAAACAGGGTAGATGTCAAGACGCCCTTATGCAATACAAAAGGGCACAGAAGGTCGACCCGAATGAGGAAAAGATTCTTTACAATATCGGAAGGTGTTACGTTGAGATGAAGGACTTAGAAAAGGCAAAAGAGGCCTTTGCGAAGGCCGTAGAACTCAATCCCGATTTTGAAGAAGCCAACCAGATCTTAAAAGCCTTAGAGATAGGCGTCTTTTAATAACCATGGATCTGTTAGCCCCGGCCGGTACCGTAGAATCATTTTATGCCGCAGTTGAAAATGGCGCCGATGCCGTATATCTGGGGCTGAAAAACTTCAGCGCCAGGGCCTATGCCAAAAACTTCACAGTGAGGGAGCTTGCCCTCCTCCTCCCCTATGCCCGCAAGAAAAAAGTGAAAATCAATATCGCCCTTAATTCGCTTACCAAAGAGAGTGAACTTCCGGAAGCGATCCGTACACTTGCCACAATTAATGAGCTTAGGCCAGATGCGGTCATCATCCAGGATCTCGGGATCTATCACCTGATCAAGTCCCACTTCCCCCGCCTGAACATTCACGGAAGCGTCCTCATGACAGTACACAATTCTCTTGGCGCCTGGCAATTATATAATATGGGCTTTAAACGGGCCGTTTTAGCCCGGGAGATGTCACTTAAAGAGATTGCCGCTGTGAGTAAATCTTGCCCTATAGAATTGGAAACCTTTGTGCACGGTGCGCTATGCTATTCTTATTCAGGACTATGTCTTTTCAGCAGTTACTTAGGAGGAAGGGGCAGCACTCGAGGACGTTGCACCCAGCCGTGTCGTCGCCGTTACAAAGCGGGAAAGCGTTCCGGTTATTTTTTCTCCCCCAGCGATCTTTCAGTTATTGACTTCCTCCCGGAGCTAAAAAAATTAGGAATCAAGGCGATCAAGATAGAAGGACGAATGCGAAGCGCGACATATGTAGCCTCGGTTGTAAAGGCGTATAGAGTGGCGCTCGATTCCCTGGGAACGGATAATTCGACGGCAATTGACCAGACGAAAAAACTTTTGCAAGATTCAATGGGACGCCGTCTTAGCGCTGGATTTTATACGCCCGTAAGTCACAAGAATATCCTGGCGCCCAACATTTCAGGCAACATAGGACAATTCCTCGGCAGAGTAACGGGAGGGGCTAAAAACAGAGCGACTATACGCGTCAAGGACGACCTCTCTGTAGGAGATAGGATAAGAGCACATTTCCCTGAAACTGACGAACGCGAGTCCGCAACGCTCCGGGGTTTGGCAATTGAGAAAAAAACCGCGACTACTGCCAATGCCGGTCAAACCGCCACTCTCACCCTTCCTTTCCACTGCCCTCCGGGCACAGCTCTTTTCAAGGTGGACCGCACTTCTTCGGAAATTAATCTTGCTCCTAAGAAGATATGGGAAGTGATCAAAAAAAGTGTCGGCGATACCCCACGAATGCCAAAGACCATTTCAAATGCAAAAATCGAAAAGATCCTTTCATCCTGTAAGGGACAAAAACCTCCTGGCAAAAAGCCGATGGAAACATTATCGTTCCGGTTCAATCTCACACAACATATCCCTGATACCAGACCATTAGCCGGCCACCGGATTATAATAAATCTTTCCAAAAACGAGTGGCCCCGTTTTTCAAAAACGCTCTCTGTATATCAGAGACGGAAGGAATCGGTCTGCTGGTCACTCCCTCCGGTTATATACGAAAAAGATATCCCTTTTTTCAAAAAACTGATTGCTCAACTTTTAAAAAAAGGATTTCGAAACTGGGAAATCACAAATCTGGGACATCTGCAATTTTTTAAAAAATCCAAGGTTACACTCCAGGCAGGGCATCAAATCAATCTCCTGAATAGCTGTGCCTTTAAAGCCGCAGGAAGGATGGGGATAGCCTTCGGTGTTATCTCGATAGAAGCAGACCGCCATGATATTAAAGATCTTCTTCAAAAACACCCACTTCCAAAACCGGTGATTACCATTTACGGGCATCCGCCTCTTTTCACCTCGCGCCTCATACCAAAAGGGCTCAAACACGGCCACACTGTTGCAAGCGCTCGACAAGAACGATATAGACTTTCAATCGTGGACAATATCAGTTATCTTGTCCCGCAGCAGGCATTCTCCTTGGCGCCTTTTCAAAGTGAACTGAGAAAGATGGGGTGTAGCAATTTTATTATAGATATCTCCCAAGAGACAAGGCCTATGATTACTTTGGCCAATATTTTGAACAAGAAGTATATGCGAAACTGCTCGCATTTCAATTACAAAAGGGGATTGCAGTAAAAGGAAAAGAGATTACTCCTATGAACAGACTCACCACAGAGGCACAGAGTGCACAGAGGGTTTTTATTTTTTATCCCATCGGGAGATGGCGATGGGATAAAAGAAACTATCCTTACGGGAGTCACAACCCTAATGATTTGTTTTGCCGTAGGCTGATATCTTTTTGTTTGCCGTCGTCTCCCGGCAAACAAAAAAACATTCTATCTCTGTGCTCTCTGTGCCTCTGTGGTGAAATATTCCCTATGCTATTGAGCGCTACGGCTTATTAAGTTCATTTTCTCTTTCAGATACAAAAAATGAATTTGTCTAAAATTTTCATCGATACCGCTGTTTCCGATTTTTCCATAGTCCGCGAAATCTGTAGACGGTATCCAAATACCCCACAGGTGACGGTTCCCGACGCTACTGCTGTATATGATTCCGTCCTGCAATCAAAAGAACCTATCTCAGAAGGGAAACGCACTCTTTTTCTTACAAAAAACCGCGGGCGTTTCCTCCGCCCCTGCCCGGGTACCCCTTCATACATCTGCTGCGGTTATCACATACTCCACATCGGGACCTTCTGTTCTATGGATTGCGCCTACTGTATCCTCCAGGCATATTTTAACCCTCCGGTGCTCCAACTTTTTGTCAATCACGACGACATGTTCCGCGAACTCGATTCACTCGTATCCGGGTCCAGTAGTTTTCATCGGATCGGAACAGGCGAGTTTACCGACAGCCTTATATGGGAATCCGCCCTTCCCCTTGCTGAAATCCTGATTTCCCGCTTTGCCTCACAAAACCGCGCTGTCCTGGAACTCAAAACAAAGACCGCAGCCATAGAAGATCTTGTAAATTTTTCACATAACCGGAAAACCATCCTGGCCTGGTCACTGAATACCCCTGCCGTGATCAAAAAGGAAGAGCGCCGTACAGCAACACTTGAGGCAAGGTTGAATGCAGCGGCCCGATGCCAAAAATGGGGATACCCCCTTGCATTTCATTTTGACCCCTTAGTCATCTACGGCGGATGGGAAGAGGACTACCAGAAGGTGATTACACGCCTTTTTGAATCAATTGATCCCCACAACATTGTCTGGATCAGCCTCGGAACCTTCCGGTTCATGCCTTCCTTAAAACCGATCATCAAAAAACGCTTTCCTGATTCTAAAATTATTTATGGGGAGTTTATACAAGGCCTGGACAAAAAAATGCGCTATTTTAAGCCATTGCGCATCGAGATCTACCGCAAAATGGCAGAATGGATTAAAACACGAGCGCCGGAGGTATGTCTCTATTTTTGCATGGAAGATGAGGAAGTATGGCAGAAGGTACTCGGTTTTCTCCCTGAAGAAAGAGGCGGGCTTTCCAAAATGCTGGATAAAAGCGCGGTAAAGCACTGTGGTTTAGATATTACTTGACCTTCATAGCCCTTTTCAATATAATTATTTCAATGTGATCCTTGAATCCCAATAATGATCTCACCATTTACCCACCTACCCCCTGCGTTTGTTCTTCAAAAAAGGATCGCCAGCCTCGATGCATTTTGCAGGAGGGAATAAGAATATCCTCAATGTTTACAATATAAGGGATAACCCCGATGAACGTTCTGCTGATCTATCCGGAATTTCCGGACACATTCTGGAGTTTCAAGCATGCTCTTAAGTTCATTCACAAAAAAGCTGCCTTGCCACCGCTGGGCCTGCTGACACTAGGCGCCATGCTCCCTGAAAAATGGTCCAAACGCTTAGTTGATCTGAACGTGACAAACCTCACTGAAAAAGACCTGGAATGGGCTGATTACGTGTTCATTAGCGCCATGGTTGTGCAAAAAAACTCAGCACGTCAAACCATTTCCCGGTGCAAGGAAGCGGGCCTCAAGGTCATCACCGGTGGGCCACTCTTCACGAGCGAGTACGAAGAGTTTGAGGACGTCGATCATTTCGTGCTGAATGAAGCCGAACTGACCCTGCCGGTTTTTCTGGCGGATCTGGAAAGAGGATACGCCAGGCGCGTCTACAAGACATCCGAGTTTTGCGACATAAGGAAGACACCGGCTCCTATGTGGGGGTTGGCTGATCTGAAGAGGTATGCCTCGATGAGCATTCAGTTCTCCCGGGGCTGCCCGTTCAATTGCGATTTCTGCAACGTGACCGCGTTATTCGGGCATCGGCCCCGCATCAAGACCGCTGAGCAGATTATTGCCGAGTTGAACGGTCTCTACGACCTGGGGTGGCGTGGACCGGTCTTCTTCGTGGATGACAACTTCATCACCAATAAACGGTATCTCAAGACCCAGCTCTTGCCCGCGCTCATCGAATGGCAGAAAGACAGGAGAGGAGTGCCGTTTTACACCGAAGCCTCTGTCAATCTTGCCGACGACGAGCCATTGATGGAAATGATGGTCGAGGCTGGGTTTGATATGGTCTTTATCGGGATCGAAACGCCGGATGAGAAAGGTCTGGCTGAATGCAACAAAATGCAGAACAAAAACCGTGACCTGGTCGAAAACGTAAAACGGATTCAGCGAACCGGATTGCAAGTGCAGGGAGGCTTCATTGTCGGCTTCGACAGTGACACCCTCTCCATCTTCCAACGGCAAATCGATTTTATTCAGCAAAGCGGAATCGTGACGGCGATGGTCGGCCTGCTTCAGGCACCTGTCGGCACACGGCTTTACGAACGTTTGAAACAAGAGGGCCGCCTCCTCGGCCATACGTCGGGGGACAACGTAGACGGCACAACCAATATAATCCCCAAGATGGACCTTAATGCATTGCGCGAGGGCTATAAGGAGATCATGCGCTCCATTTATTCGCATAAACACTACTATAAGCGCGTTAAGACTTTCCTGAGCGAGTATAAGGCGCCAAAGATTCAACATCATCTGGACTTTCAGCGTCTCTTGGCATTCTTTCGTTCCAACATCCGCCTCGGTATTTTTGGCAAGGAGCGATTCCAGTACTGGAAGCTTTTGTCATGGACGCTTTTCCGCCGCCCTGAGTTGTTCTCGCTGGCCATAACCTTGGCGATCAACGGTTATCATTTCCGCAAGATCTGTGAATTGTACATTCTTTAAGCAAGAGATTCTATAAAAGCCCCATGGCCCTCTGGACGAATGGCGATTTTAGGCCCGTATGCGCTATTTTACGATACCGTACTTCTTCAAGTTCGTCTTTACATAGCCCCAGTGCAATACAATGTGTACCACAATGATTACTATAAAGAGCAGGCCAGCCCATTCATGGACCTCGACCAGGAAATGCCTCAAGGAAACCAAGAGCCCTTCCCTATTTCCATACCCTTTGGGCAAAACGATCCAGTTGATCAG
>DAOVGD010000182.1 GCA_030672555.1 Desulfobacterales bacterium | reverse complement strand
CGGGAGAGGGTTCTCTCGCAATCCATCCAGCACCCCTACCTGGTGCTCCATCTGAGCTCTCAAACGGAGAAGTGCTTCATCCGGAGGCACAAAGATTACTTCGTTTACTCCATAGAAACCCTTGAGCTGTTTCTGCACAAGATCTATCCGTTCCTGATCCGCCCCTCTTGTTAAGTAGGCTACAATCCGTATATCTTCTTGCCATGAACCGACCAGATTATTCACATTTGCAAAAATAATGATAAAAGTGGCCAGTATCAATAATACCAACCCAATTGTCCCTACGGTTATAACATGCAGAAACCTGTTGTTCCTGACGTCCCGTAACGCTCTTTTGAAAAAAAACAATATGCGCATGATGATTGGCGATTGAAAATTGAAAATTGAAGATTGAAGATTGTCTGGAATGATATTATAGATGCCCCATCCTTAAATCGTCAATTGTCAATCATCAATCTTTTTTTATCCGTCCTTTATCCAAAAAGATTACCCTATCGTTAGGCTTTGAGATAGGTCTCTTGTCGTGCGTTGCAACAACTACGGTAGTGCCTCGCGTATGCAGTTGTCTTAGTAAGTTCAATACAATTCGAGAAGAACGGGCATCCAGGTTTCCTGTGGGTTCGTCCGCGAGGAGGATCATAGGGTCGTTCACTACGGCCCTCGCAATAGCAATGCGCTGCTGCTCTCCTCCTGAAAGATAGAGGGGGTAGGAGTTTATTCTATTTTCCAGTCCTACCATCCGCAGGACGTGCGAGACCTTTTTACGAATATACTTCTTATCATGACCAGTCACTTCAAGGGGAAGGGCAATATTTTGAAATACAGTCTGTGTATTGATGAGTTTGAAATCTTGAAATACGACGCCTATCTTCCGTCTTAAATAAGAGAGTCTTTTACTGTTTATTCGCTGGAGATTAGCGCCGTCTATGAGAATTTGACCTTTCGTTGCCCTCTCGCCCAAATAGAGAAGTTTTAGAAGTGTGGTCTTCCCCGCCCCACTCGGCCCGTTTATAATGACAAAATCACCCTTTTTAATATGTAGACTGACATCGTCCAGAGCATTGCGCGCCCCATAGCTTTTGCAAACATGAAATGTGCGTATCATTAAAGCCTATAATTAGGACACAGATTTTCGCAGATATACACAGATCAGAATTTGTAACTGAGGAATTCCTAAATTCGCAATTCTTAATAATCTGCGTTAATCTGTGCCTGCAATAAAAATTCCTAACTATTTCTTATTCTTTCTTATCCAGGACTTCAAGCACAGCTCGTTCTATATCCCCAGGCGTCAATCCGAAACATTCTAATAGCTCATTCGGTTTTCCAGATATCCCGAAACGGTCCTGTACGCCTATCCTCTTGACAGGAACATGGCACTCTTCTGAAACCACTTCAGCCACCGCGCTCCCCAAGCCCCCAATTATGGAATGCTCTTCTACTGTGACAATGCCGCCGGTCTCCCGTGCGGCTTCAACTAAAAGTGCGGCGTCAACAGGCTTGATGGTCGACATATTGATAATTCGCGGACGGATCCCACGTTGAGCGAGGAGATCTCCCGCTGCAAGTGCTTGACTCACCATAAAGCCGCAAGCCACAATGGTTGCGTCCGTTCCTTCACGAAGGACATCTCCTTTGCCTATGGTGAACGTATAGGCATCATCGTAAAGAACCGGGAATTCTATACGAGAACTTCGGACATAAACAGGCCCTTTATGGGCAACCACCGTTTCCAGCACCTTGTGCATTTCAGTGGCATCAGCAGGGACAATCACTGTCATGTTAGGCAAGACGCGCATCAAGGCGATATCTTCAATTGATTGGTGCGAGCCGCCGTCTTCTCCAACAGTGATCCCTCCATGGCTTGCCACAATCTTAACATTCAACTTGCTGTAAGCGATAGACTGTCTTATAGGCTCCCATGCCCGTCCTGTTGCAAATATGGCAAAGGTACTGGCAAACGGGATCTTTCCAGCTGCTGCAAGACCGGCTGCAGTACCTATCATGTCCTGTTCAGAGACCCCCATATTAAAAAAACGGTCTGGGAACTTTTTGGCAAAAACCTTCGTCTTGGTAGATCCGGAAAGGTCAGCATCCAATACTACAATATCTTTGTATTTTTCTCCAAGGAGGGCCAAGGTTTCTCCATATTGCCCTCGAACACTCTTCTTTTCTGTCAATGTACGTCTCCCCTTTATAATTTTTTGTGTCCAAGCTCCTTGAGCGCCTGCTCCAACTCTTGATCATTTGGGGCAATTCCATGGTATTTCACCTTGTTTTCAAATATTGAAACGCCTTTTCCTTTAATGGTCTTGGCAATGATAATCGTCGGTTTTCCCTTAACCTCTTTGGCGGTTTTAAATGCATCTAAGATCTGTTCAAACCGATGCCCATCAATGTTGATTACGTGCCAGCCAAACGCCTTCCATTTGTCGGCAAGCGGTTCTATATTCATAACTTCTTCAACAGTACCGTCGATCTGGAGACCGTTACGATCAAGCATGGCACACAAGTTGTCTATCTTGTAATGTGCAGCAGTCATGGCCGCTTCCCAGATCATGCCCTCCTGGACCTCCCCATCCCCCATCAGGACATATGTCCGGGCATTATTTTCGTTCAGACGTAGTCCCAGAGCCATGCCATTGGCTATGGAAAGCCCCTGGCCCAAGGAACCGGTTGAGATCTCCACGCCGGGCGTTGACTTGGAATCAGGATGTCCTTGAAGCATGCAGTTTACCTTTCTCAAACTGCATAATTCATCGGCATGGATGTACCCAAAACGACATAGCACCGCATAATAAAGAGGCGCCGCATGCCCTTTGGAAAGAACAAATCGATCCCGGCCCTCCCAGCCCGGGTCTTCTGCTCGATGACGAAGCTCTGTAAAAAAAAGTGTTGTTAAAAGATCTGTGGCAGACAGAGACCCACCGGTATGACCCGAACTAGATTGATGAAGCATCTTGAGTATCTCAATTCGAATCTGTCTCGCCTCTTCAGGAAGACGTTGAAGCGCCTCTTCACGACTGCACTCCATCGAGACACATGTCTTTGAATCGTTTGAATCAGCCAAGTTACGTAAATCCTCCCATCTCTATTTTATTCTTGTAATAAATAAGAAATATTACATCTCAATCACATATTGCAAGCCCCTACCTTATAACCTCAATACCCATGGCCCTATACAGCTTAGCCTTTGCAATATTATAAGTACTTAATGCATTGTAATAATTTGTTTCTGTCTTGGAAAGAAGAGTCCTGGCATCAAGCACATCTGTAGATGTGGCCACCTGTTCCTTGTATCGCTCTTCATTCATTCTCAAGTTTTCCTGTGCCTGCTCAATCGCCTTCTTTACCGTAAAGATGGCTTTCCCCGAGTCTATCAGCCTGAGATATGCTCTCTTAACTTCGAGCCGGATGTCATCCTCCACCTGTTTTCTTTGCTCTTTGGCCTGGGCTAAAAAACACAACTGTTCCTTAACGCCGTGTCGGGTCTTTCCCCACTCCCAAAAAGTCCAGGTCGCCGATAGCATAACATTCCAGGAATCAGGATCAATAATGCCCTCCCCTCCCTGCACGTCCGGGTTGTCGCCGAGCTTATTATAACTTCCCTGGAGGTTGACTTCAGGCATATAGTCCTTCCGAGCAATTTGAACATTCCTTTCCCCAATCTCTACTTGCAAATCCGCCACCTTTAATTCTCTCCGATTCTGTTTGGCAGTTTCCCAGCATGACTCATAGTCTTGCGTGATAGGTTCATAGGTCAGGATGTCTTCCAAAACCACCGGCGCGTCAATAGGACGACGAAGGAGGGTATTAAATCCAGCTCTATCTTCCTGAAGTCTATTTTCCGCCACTACCAACTCCTGTTTTGCGTTGGCCAGCTCGACTTCGGCTTCAAGCAGATCGTTTTTCGGTGTCATGCCAACGTCGTAAAAATTTCTTGCAACCTTTGCATGGGCGGCAAGCCGTGTAACCGCATCTTCTGCCACACGCAACAGCCGTTCTGCCCGTAGTATTCCAAAATATGCCTCTTTGGCCCGCAATATTATATCCTGTCTGGTCTGTTCCAGTACGAACTGGGAGACATCGAGCTCCAAGCCGGCCACCCGATATTTTTCAATCAGATCAAACCCCCTAAAAATAGGCTGATTAACAGTAGCGGAAAATTCATAAATATCTTGTGGGCTGAGAACGAAATTACCTATCGTCCTCTCTTCATCCCGTCTGGTATACGAATAACCGGCGCTGAATTTGGGCAAAAATTCCGTAAATTGCCCGTCTTCCCTTTCCTTGGCAGTTAGAACCCCTTGCAGGGCAGACTGGATAACAGTACTCTTTTCAAGGGCTGTACGTATGCTCGATTCAAGGGTAAACATTTCTGTAGAGTCTTCTGCATCAGCAGGACACACAAGACAAAAGAGTGTTACAAGGAGGAGTATGAAATCTATCCATGGTGAGAAAGGGATCTTTTTAACACAACCTGTCATTGGCGGCATTTTCATGTCTACCCCAAGATGAAACATGACAACATAAAATTATCAATTGACCTACAGCGGTAAAATTGTTATTCTGCTGTCACGAGCATGAGGAGGGCCTAAAACGGTTTTTCTCGCTCAAGGCCTTCGCTGAATCCTTTTAAAAGGGCTTCTTCCAGTTCGGCGAAGGCTTTTTTATAGTGACTCTAAAAACTGACGGTCCAGTGCCAAACAAACTCAATAAATACTATAAAAATATTCACATGGCAACCAAATAAGATAATGAGAAATCTAAATTAAGGATATAAATAAATATGAGCATGACAATGAAAGAGAGGCTTACAAGGCTCCTTTTTGAAAAATCTTTTATGTACAGCGAGAAACCGACTTTCAACTTGGTTTCCGGCAAAAAGAGTAACTTTTACTTTAACTGTAAACCGACTACATTGGATCCCGAAGGCATGTACCTGATCGGTCATCTTGTCTTTGAGAATATACGGGACCTGAAACCGGATGGAATCGGAGGTCTTACTTTTGGCGCCGACCCTATTGCGACGGCAACAGCGTTTACGTCACAGATAAAAGGGATGCCGATAAAGGCATTTTCTGTCCGCAAAGAACAAAAGGATCACGGAATTGTAAGATGGATCGAAGGTGATCTAAAACCAGGCGAAAGGGTGGTCATCGTAGATGATGTAGTCACCACAGGAGGGTCCACCATTAAGGCCATTGAACGGGCTCGTGCCGAGGGGATGGAAGTAATTAAGGCTGTAGTACTTATCGACCGACAGGAAGGTGGCTTGGATCGTGTTAAAGAGCATATCTCCCCCGCCACCGGCGGGGTTGAAGCGATAGTTACACGCGATGACATGATGGCCCTTTATAATGATAAAGGATAAGAAGGTATGAAAGACGAAAGAGGGATCTATTATTATCCCGGACTTCAGGAGAAAAACCTGAGAATGTATGTTAGAAAAAACGGAAATGACATCGAATTTCGTATGTGGGACAGCGAGAACCCAAATGTATGGGAAAATCATATCTGGCTGGACATGGCAAGCCTCAAAAAAGCCGCAAATATATATTCCAGTCATCCTAACTATAAAGGGAGAAGCCCGCTCCACCTCTATGATCTGCAGATTGCACAGCAACTTATAATAAAAGAGGGGACTATGTCCAAGGAGGATTAGGAGGCTGTCCGAGAATTATGTCCGTAACGAAAAAGAGTGAGAACGAGACAAAATTTTCGCAAATTTGAGGAGAATAGCAGGCCTATTTGACGAAAACTTGCGGAAATTTGGGCCGTTTCTCACGCTTTTGCAGTAGGA
>DAOVGD010000176.1 GCA_030672555.1 Desulfobacterales bacterium | reverse complement strand
ATACTGCGAGGGGCCCCTTGCGGCGCTACCTGGGATGCAGCAACACGCGTGGTGGGGCTGACCACGGAAGAAGCCGCAGTGCGTATTGGGCTAGAAACACAATTCTTCTGTGTAGCGGACCCTTCAGGATGGGATCCGATTTACGGAAAAAGTCCGGTGCATTTTGCCGGCAAGATCCACTCAGCGGCGTTCAAACGCGCGCTCGCATTATGAGACCTTTGCAAAACTGCCATATGAGCGCTGACGCTTCACTTCGTGCCCCGTGATGCGGCGTCAGGCTGCAAATTTTAATCCTCGAAATACTCAATGTATTCCAGAGGCTTGTCCCGTTAACTAACGGGGTTAAAATTTTCGCCTTTCTTGCCTGACGAAAAAATGTCGCGTTTTTCAAAGGTCTCATTGTGGGAATCGTCGTTTAATGAAGCCGGATGATTAAGAAAAATGGTAATAATACTGTATTATTTCGGTGCCATATGAAAGAAAGCTATATGAAAAGCTTGAATAACATTTTGCTATGATTTATACTCTAAACTATCTTGCTAATGAGACGTTTTGAAACTGTCTCTAATGCCTTTGCTTATCAGCAAAAGGAGCGCTGTCCATGGACGATGACAAGAGAGGATATCACCGGGGGTACAGCCTATTGTATATCACTCTCTCTGATGGCAAGAAATTTATAAAAGAGTTCGTATATAATGCAAGCCCCGGCGGTCTGATGATTAAATCCAGTGAGTCGTGGGAGATAGGGACGCTCTTGGATATAATCGTCCATTCCCACGTCCCGATCAGGACAAAGGGGAGGGTCGCTTGGATTAAACAGGATGGCCAAATATACATGATAGGCATTGAGTTTGAGGAGTTAAATACAGGTACTGCGACATGGTGGGATCACATCTTGAAGGAAATGTTAGAGTGACTGATAAGGAGTAGATAATTGCAGTTCTGTGATATGCGATGTGCGCATGCGTCATGGCCTGAAGAGGGGTCAGTCGACGGGTCTGGTTCGTGCCGTACATTTCAGGCTCTTTATTGTAAGAAAAAGGAGCAACTTGTCTATAAAAATCATCCCTGCCTTGATAAGATCGAACACAACATCGAACATAACAAGGAACCGGAATAACACCGCTATATAGACACTCTCTCCGGCCTATTTTGATCAAACCAAAATCAGGAATCTGATGGCCCGTTTCATCAATGATATACAGCACGTGCTGCAAAGATTTTTTAATAATTCAAGGAGTAAGGAGTGATGAACATGCTTACAGCTAAAGAAATTATGACAAAAGAGGTGATTACGGTTGCTCCGGAAACAAACATTGTCGAAGCCGTCCAACTGCTGTTGGAAAAGCGCGTCAACGGTCTACCGGTAGTGGATAGCCAGGACCAGGTGAAAGGGATTATCTGCCAAAGCGATCTAATTGCTCAGCAGGAAAAATTCCCCATACCTCCCTTTATTACCTTGTTGGACGGGTTTATTCCATTGGCTTCATACAAGAACTTAGAAAGGGAAGTGAAAAAAATAGCTGCGATTTCTGTGAAGGAGGCTATGACCCATAATCCCGTAACGGTTGGACCTGAAGCCGGTCTTGAAGAGATCGCCACCCTCATGGTGAGCAAGAACATCCATACGTTGCCGGTAGTGGATCAAGGTAAGCTGGTGGGAATTATAGGCAAAGAGGATATCTTGCGTACACTTATACCAACAAACTAAACGGAAGGGATTTGCTATCTTGCGCTCTTTGAACCTCGCAAGTCTTTTAGATAACAACTCCCATCCATAGCTTTAACGCGTTTTTTCATCTCTGCTGCGATTGCGCCAATCTGTCCGATATGCTTGATGGGCCTATATTCGGTTGTGACAACCGCTATTGAAATCGTCATAATAGGAAAACGCTCTTTTCCCCCTTTGCGATTTGTAGAGTCGATGTAACCTCGTATCCTGTCATCCTCATCGTAAAAGTTGCCTACGATCAGATCGAAATTTTTTATGACCTCGTTGCATACACTATCCACATTATCAGGAGGGATAATAAAGACAAAGTCATCTCCACCGACATGACCTACAAACGCCTCTGGCGAGTTGAGGTTTCGTATGGCATTTGTCAGGAGGCGCGCAGTCATCTTGAGTATCTCGTCTCCTCTAAGGAAGCCGTATTTGTCGTTATACGACTTGAAATAATCAAGGTCCACATAGCCCACGGCAAAGACACGTTCATCATCAATCCGTGCCTGTATCTCTTTCATAATGGAATGGTTGCCGGGAAGGCGACTCAGGGGATTGGCATCGCCCACCCTCACTGATCGAGCGAAGGTAAGGGAAAGTCGTGAGCGTATATCTTTGGGGTTTAGTGGTTGTTCAAGATAGTCGTCAACCGGAATACTGTCCCAGTCGATTTCGAAGTCGTGCCCAACCGGTTGTAACACGAGAACAATCGGTAGATGACTAAAGACTGTGTCCGCTTTAATCCTGCAGCATAGATCCTTCCATTCGCCTGTTTCCAATGACTGATGAATAATGATAAGGTCCGGAGGCTCACTGTAAATTGTATCAAGGGCACGGAGAGAAGACTCTGCCGTATAAACAATAAAACGTTTCGTGTCCTTCTCTAAGAGTCGTTTTATCTCATCCGCGTCGGGTGAATCGCTGCCTATAATCAGCGCCCTTTTTTTGACTTGTCTCATTCTATCTCATTATCACCGTCTAAAAAGAAATCTTCGGCATCTTCCAGCCTATCGTCCATTTCGCCGATGATTTCTACCAGAAGTGAGTCGGAGATGTTGAGAGCCTCCCAGGCTTTAGGCTCTATTCGAGGAACCAGATTGTCTCCCGGGAAGCCAAAACCGATCCCTCTGACAAGGATATCGGCGACGTGGATAATGGCGGTCGGTTTCTGGGCGAGGCGCGCAAGATTGGGGTTGTCGTGATAGGTGATGGGATCTGCAAGCTTGTTTGGAAGGTTCCATTTTTGACAAAGCCATTTGCCGACAGTAGCATGGTTGAATCCGAGGATTTCTTCCTCCGCCTCATATGTTAAGATTTGTTTTTCTGTAGCCATCTTATCTATAAGATCTGATTCTTCCGGGAGTTCAATTCTTATGATCACCTTTCCTATATCGTGCAAGAGCCCGGCAACCGACACCTCCTCAGGATTCGGATCCTTTATTTTTCTGGCAATGACTCCTGCGGCCATGGCACACCCGAGAGAGTGCTTCCACAGTCCGTCGAATCCCTTGGCAAGCATCATATCAAAAACCGAAGTGCTGAGTATAAGTCCTTTGACAACGTCGAACCCCAATATGATAAGGGCATGTGTGACGTTTGAGATGCGACCCGGAAACCCATAGAACGCAGAGTTTACAACCCTAAGAATTTTGGCAGACAGAGCCTGATCAGAGGAGATCACCTTTGCAATGTCCTCGGCAGCTGTCTCAGAATTTTCCATCAAGCGGCTGATTTTATCAAAGATACCGGGCAGAGTAGGGAGACTTTTCATCGTTTCCACGCGTTTTCTGACAGCCGTCTTGTCGACTTTCATGCCTCTCCGGCCTTTTGCTTGAAACGTTCTAATAAGATACCCTTGATCTTCATCATGAGAGGGTCTCCTTCCACATGTCTGAAACGGACGTCAAGCTCGTCTATCAGTTGGCTGAGACTTTTGACACTCTCTCCCGTGTCTATAGGATGCCCTTCCACTGTTATCCGCGCTACTTCCATATTGGACAGGCGGTTAATCATCTCTTCAGTAAGCTCGATACCTGCGCCACAGAGGGTCATTCCTCTATCGTTTTTAACCGGCTTTGCTAATTTCATACCGGCCTTCGCAAGTTTAAGGGGTATCTTTTGCATTTTTTCCTAAACCTTTAGACCCTTCTGCCAAAAGTTTATCCCTTGGCGTGAAGATTATATCTCAATCTCCATTCCTTCTCGGGCGAAAAAGACTTCTGTCTCTCCAGCATAATCTGAATTGCAATATCTCTTGGTCAGTTCGTCTAACTGGTCATCGTTCCTTACAGGCTCATGGTGAAAGAGGGCCAGGCGTTTGACTTTGGTCCGCTGCGCAGCGGCGATTGCATACTCAACCGAAGAGTGCCCCCAGCCTATCTTAGAGGATTGATATTCTTCCCGGGTGTATTGTGCATCGTAAATGACAAGATCGGCGCCGGTCATAAATTTTTCTAATAGCTGATTTTGTTCCCTTGACACCTGCTCGCCCTCATGGGCCATGGCCTCATCGTAGGATGGGTCGTCAGGGTCTGTAGAAAAGACATTTTGAAACGGTTCGGTATCATAGGCGGTACAAAGGACTTTGCCGCGATGTTCAAAACGATAGCCAAGGCAAAGGATGGGATGGTTAAGATACTTGGTGGTGACCATAATGCCGTCGCCAAGATCAAAATGGCCTTCCTTAAGATCTATATATTCTATTGCAGCGGCAAGCTCTGTCTGGCGCACGGGAAAGTAACGATAGGCTAACTGGCCTCCCACAATATCTTTAAGGGTGTCATCTTCATAGGTAACGGGTCCGTAAACCTTAAGTTTGGTCCCCGGGATATAAATAGGGGTAAAAAATGGGAATCCCATGATATGGTCCCAATGGGTATGGGTTAGAAAAATCTCGGTTTTCATCGGACCCTTGGGAAGGTCATGGGACACCATGTGGTTGCCAAGATCTCTAATGCCGGAGCCGGCATCAATAATGATGAGTCTATCCTCAAATCGCAATTCAACACAGGCTGTATTGCCGCCATATTTCATGGTGTGGGGGCCTGGGCAGGGTATGGACCCCCTTACTCCCCAAAATTTTATCTTCATGAAGCTCCTTTTTGGGTAAGTTGCAAAAAGATTTTGGCCTTTTCTATTTCGTTTAACACAGTTTCGCGAAAGTCAGCAAGTATAGACCAATCAATTTCAACCTTTTCGAGAAGATAAGTGACTGTTTGCTCATCATGATGGGGATCTCCTGATGATCCTATATCAAGAATATTAGCATAACTATTTGCTAATGCCACAATAGATATCAATTGACGGTTCTCCTCCTTGGCATCATCCGGGTTGTGATGATAATAAAGTGAATTATTCATGGCCTCACTCAATTGCCATTTTTCGGCGATCATACTTCCAACCATACGGTGATCGACCCCCAAAATCGTACTCTCAGCCTGATGAAGAGGTATGCTCTTATCTTTGGCCGATTCCAAGACCCGGACATACTCCTCTGCAAAGCAGTTATTAAGGGGAATTTTCCCTAAGTCATGCAATAGCCCGGCCACAAAATACTCTTCTCTATCTCCTGGTGGGACACGCTTGATACCGGCTAAGAACTTGGCAGTTACCCCCGAACAAATGGAATGAGTCCAGAAATCGTCCATGGAAAGGGCCTGGAAAGAATCTGTTCCGCCCAGACTTTCCAAGACCGCCGTGCTCAGTGCAAGATCTTTTACGGTGTTAAGTCCCAGCATAATGATAGCGCGGGTCAAGGAGGTGACTTGATTGGGCAGGGCGTAGTAGGCGGAATTGATCAGTCTTAATACTCGGCCGGTAAGCACTGGGTCAAGGGAGATGACTCGGTTTAGGTCATTGGGTGAAGTTGTCGGACTGTTACAGATTTCCAGAACCTTTGTAACAGTGGTAGA
>DAOVGD010000184.1 GCA_030672555.1 Desulfobacterales bacterium | reverse complement strand
GGCTTCGTAAAAAGTCATGACATATCATATTGCAATGCAAAGGGAATGAGACAAATCGCATGATTAAAGAAATTAATGTTCAGGATTTAAGAGTGGGTATGTATGTGGAAAGATTAGGTATCTCCTGGTTTCACCACCCATTCGCACGAAACAAATTTCGGATAGCCAAGGAGTCCGAAATAAAAAAAATTATAGAATGTGGGATAGTTACCGTAGAAATAAATACGCAAAAAAGCATTGATGTTGCTCTGCCGGCAGAAAAAGATGATACGGAGGACGAAATCTTTTCTGTGGAAAAGTCTGCGAAACAACAAGAGGATGTCCCCCTGGCAGAACAAGAACCGGTTCCGTTAAAAGAAGAGATAGAACGAAGCGTAGAGATTTATAAAAAAAACCTCTCCCTGGTTCACAAACTCGTAGATGATATTAAAAAAGGGGGCAAAATTGATGCAAGAAGTGTAAATGACACCGTAGATCAGATGATTGAAAGTGTATTTCGTAACCGTTATGCCGCTGTTACTCTCGCCAAATTGAAAGCATATGACGAGTATACGTTTACCCACTCAATTAATGTAAGTATCTTTGCCCTTGCATTAGGACGTCAATTAAAACTATCCCGAAAACAGCTCAAAATGTTGGGGAGTGGCGCTATGCTTCATGACATTGGCAAGGCCTCAATTCCTGAGCACGTCCTTAATAAACCGGGTCCCTTAACCGAGGAAGAATTTAGGGTTATGAAGACACATCCCGAACTCGGTATCAAGCACTTGAAGAATGTGGAAAATGTCCGGAATGAGATTCTCCAGTGTATACTAAATCATCATGAAAAAATTAACGGTACTGGCTATCCTCGAAAATTGAAAGGCGCGGCCATAGGGGACTATGCCAAAATGGTCAGCATTGCAGACTCTTACGACGCTATCACCAGTACCAGAGTTTACCAAAAAAGCACACTCGCCCCTAATGCGCTTAAGATCATATTTAGCCTTAGAGGTGAGCATTTCTATACCTCTTTTGTAGAACGTTTTATCCAGGTAGTCGGCATATATCCGGTCGGGACCCTTGTAAAGTTAAACACCAAGGAGATCGGCGTAGTTACCTCAATCAATCCATCGAAACTCCTCTATCCGGACATTGAACTCATTACGGATAAAAAAGGCGAAAAAATGGGTGCTACACAAACTGTACGTTTAGGAGAAGAATATAAAAAGGCTCCTGAACTACGTCGGAAGATAATAGATATTATACCACAGAAAAAGATCAAAGATCTTGTTTCTGAGGAACAAGATTTAATAACCGATCTTCACTGATACTTCTTCTTATTTATAAACAGAACCAGCCGTCCCACTCTTCTTTTTCTATTGACTGATAAAATAGCTGGTGTTACGTAATTACACAATGTACACAACACACTTCCAAAAAGGGAACCCATGAGAATTGATATCGTTCATATTGGAGCAGCAGAACTCACTTACGAAATACGAAATATCGTCATTGTAGCCGAAAAGATGCAACAGCTCGGCATTAAAACCAATATGGAGAATATTGGTGATCCGGTGGCAAAGGGCGAGAAAATACCCCCGTGGATGAAACAGGTTGTCGCCGATCTGGCTATGGACGATTGCACCTATGCATACAGCCCTACACGCGGCCTTTTAGAAACGCGGGAGTTCATTGCCTCACAAACCAACAGCCGGGGAGGAGTGCAAATCACCCCTGATGATATTATCTTTTTTAATGGCCTGGGAGATGCCATTACCAAGGTCTATGGTATGCTGAAACGTACTGCAAGGGTACTGGGCCCTTCGCCAACATATTCGACGCATTCCTCTGCAGAGGCGGCTCATGCTGGCGCTCCGCCGGTCTGCTATGCTCTTGATCCCTACAATAACTGGTATCCTGACCTGGAAGATCTTCGCAAGAGAATAAAATACAATCCCGCTGTAGCGGGCATTTTGATCATTAACCCCGATAACCCAACCGGCGCTGTCTATCCGGAAGAGATACTAAGGGAGATAATCGCTTTTGCCAAAGAGATGGATCTCTTTATTATATGCGACGAAGTCTATCAAAATATTATTTATAATGGACAAAAGACAAAACCAATTTCTGATATTATCGGCGATGTGCCCGCCATTTCAATGAAAGGGATATCCAAGGAAGCTCCATGGCCTGGCGCGCGCTGTGGGTGGATCGAAGTATATAATGAAGACAAAGATCCTATGTTCGCTCAGTATATAAAAAGCGTGCTAAATTCGAAAATGGTTGAGGTATGCTCAACTACACTTCCTCAAAAGGCGATTCCCAAGATACTCACCCATCCGGAATACCCTGCCTACTTAGAAGAACGGAAGCACCGATACGAAAAATTTTCCAATATCGCGTACAAGCGTCTTAAAGATATCCCGGGGATTCTCGTAAATCGGACTAACGGCGCTTTTTATATGAGCGTTGCCTTTGAAGAAGGGAGAATAAACGGGGACCAGACCCTCCCTGTAAAGAATAAAGCGGTCAGGGAGTTGGTGGCAAAACTCATAAGCGCCCCCGATGTTGCTCCTGACAAACGATTTGTCTACTATCTCCTCGCATCTACCGGCATCTGCGTAGTGCCTCTGTCTTCTTTCAGCACGACGATTCAAGGGTTTCGGATTACCTTGTTAGAGCGCGACGAAGCTGAATTCCGCCAAATCTTCGACACAATAGCCACGGGTATTGAACAATACTTGGCCTCGGGCTGAAAGTAGCCATAACCTCGCCGGTCGAGACCTTGCAATAAGGGTCTCGATCGGTTGCGAGACTCACCTATCCTACCCCTTCAAAATAATTTCGAAGTCTTTCAACTGTTAATAATTTCACAAAAATCATGAACATTATATCCTGTAGTACTATTGGCGCACTATCCAAGACCTTCAGCGCCATCTCTTGCCTTTGCTTGTATTGTAAAAGACGATAGGTTTTCTCAAAATTATAATCAGGGGTTAAGATATGTCTTCCGATATCTTCCCCTGATGTTAACGCATAAGCGATTCCCTCTCCGGAAGCCGCAGAAACAAGGCCCGCGGCCTCGCCTGCCAAAAAAATGTTTTTGAATTTTACGCCGGAATACATGCAATTAATGGGAGCCGTTTCAAGTTTGGCCTCGGGATGATCTAAACTATATCGTTGCAGGATCAACCTTAAAAACTCCTTTGCTGTTGCGTGAGGAACCAGTTTGGGGTTGAAATAAACCCCGACGGAAGTGAATTTTTTGTGAGGAAATATCCACCCATATCCGGAGCGCAGTACCCTTGGCTGAACAACCCAGCAACACCTGGCATAGGTCTTTGGAGTGATGTACTGCATCCCGATATAAAATTTATTCTTCAGGCCAAGATATCTTCGCACAAGCGATATTGCACCGTCAGCCCCTACGAGATGTCTGAAATATATCTTGCCCCCACTTTTTGTAATCACATATTCGTGATTCACGCTTATAACTTTATTGTCCGTGTGGACCCGCGCATTCCTGAATCGTTTTAGCCGGTTCAACTGAAAATCGCCAAGCGTGTGCCTATCTATCATAGCAATAGGATGTTTCAGGGAGATCACCCGTTCTGTTCCGTTAACAAATACATGATGCTTATAAAATCGTACCGCATCGTCTCCCGGGAGGTCTTCTTCCGGCGCCAGTCCGGTCACGCCCCCGGCACACACCTTCGGCCCTACGACTTTATTCTTTTCCAGTATCAGCACGCTCAAGCCCGAATTGCCAAGGACCTCAGCACATCTCAGTCCCGCTGGCCCGGCGCCTATGATGAGTATGTCAACATGTTCGTTGTGCATAGTATTTCTCAGCCACATCGACATCGATCAGTTTTAGCGAAGCCCTTAACATGAACCAATGTGTCCCCCAATTGGCCACATAAAGGAAGGCATCAAAATATTTTTCCATCAAAGTCAACGGCTTGCCTTTAAAGTCGCCCCAATTGTACGTGTTTACAAAACTGGTGGGGGTAATCTGCGCTCTTGAAGACAAATTTTCGAGCGCCTGGATCTGTTTTTCGTTTAACGGCTTATCAATGGCCTGAAATTCGTAATATTGATCATTCGTGTTCATTCGTGGTTCCCCCTCATACTTCCACGTCCCACATGCGTTTCATGAACTCCTCTTCGGTGAGGCGGACTTTCCAGGTGTCTCCTTCCTGCTGAAGGTTCGGCAGGTTGTTGCTGCCGTTGACATATATGGTGTTGAACTCGAAGTCGCGGGTGCTGATGCGGTTCTCCTGGAACCATTCGTCCAGCATCAGGTTGTCTTTTTCCAAATCGCCGGTGAGCTTGCGCCAGACGATCAGCACTTTTTCACGCTGGCCATTGTTGGGATTAGCAGGATATTTGGGGACCCAGCCTTCGATCTTGCGAAACCACCATGCACCTTCGGCGTCCTGCCGGATTTTGCCGTCCACCACCAGCTTGGTGCGCTGGTCTTCCGGCAGTTCCGGGTCGGGGATGCGTTTGAAGGCGGCGCTGAAGATCTGAGGCGCGGCGATGCCCAAATGCTGCTTGATAAATATGTCAACACGGAATTTCTCCTTCGATTTATCTTGCCATAAGAAGTGATGTGACCGTCCCCCGGAGGAGATAGGCTTGTTTTCTATTTCACTATTTCAAGTAGTTACTTATTTACCAATGGATGTCCCTTTTCCACTCTTTTTTATCTCCCGAATTAATAATTTTGTGAAGATCTCAAGTTGAACTTTGAGTTTTCACATATTAGGTTTAGGTGGGCTGATTCTGGCTTTGAGTTGGTCGTGCTTCTCAATATACCAGACGTCCTGTCATGTACTGATCTTAGCTTATGTGGTGCACTTTGAAGTTGAATCTACCCCGACCTTACAACTCAAACTCAGCGTCATAGAATTTTGTCTTAACCTTCCTTGATTTAAAGGCATCAATATCTTCCAGAAAATTAAGATATGATTCTAGGTCCCGATCATCTTGAAATTTGCTTTTTCTTATAGCTGCGATATCCTTACGAGATAATAGAAGATCAGTTTCGAGGTTAATATCCCTATTTTTTCTGCTTTTCTCCGACAATGTCATAGTACCTCTCCATCTGTCCATATTTCTCAAAGTATTTCCGGACTTCCTGTAAATCTATCCCCGGCAAGCCGAGCAACTCCTTTATGTCAGCCATATCCCTTAAGGCTCGATCCGGATCATTTTTCATAGCAAAGACTTTCAAAGCCACAACGTGTTCCGGCTTAACTACCGGGAGCCTTAAATCACCAAAAACCAAAAGCCTTCTGCGTTCTTTGAAAATGCTTTTTGCTGTGTCTCCTTTCACATAAACAAAATCGATGCTACCCAGACCTGATAAAGGGTGAATGTGATTTGAATATCCCTTGGAACTATAGAGGGTTTCAAATCCGAGCGATTCGAGATTTGCAATTATTTTTGCTTGGTCCTCCTGCCTGACAATAAAGTCAACATCCTGTGTGGCCCTCATATAGCCATAGGCCTTCAGGGCAAAGGCGCCGATAAGCGCATAGTCGATTCTTTCCCGTTCAAAAAAATCCATTACAAGTTGCAATATTTTTTTAAACTTCATGTCACTAA
>DAOVGD010000069.1 GCA_030672555.1 Desulfobacterales bacterium | reverse complement strand
ATATGTCTCCCGGCTGTAGTTTTCGGCAATTTGTCGGCAAGCTGTATAATGCTTACTGCAAAATCAACAAGTCTCTCCTGAATATCATCGCCTTTAGCCATAGTTAATAATCAATAATCAATTGTTAATAGTGAATAGTTTAATGCCTTTCTGTTTAACTTAGCGCTTATGGGGCTGAGGGGGGATTAGCTCATAGCTGACAGCTCATAGGTTGTGGGGAAGTTTGTTAAGGGACTATAAAACTCTCATTTATCATTGATCATTTCACATTTGGCATCTATCATTTGACCTTGCTACGTAACTTATTCGATGTTACGCACTTTTATAAGGTATTGTAATATACTGTCTAAGGATAACAATCCTATTCTAATGATAAATGTCAAATGACCGATGATAAATGATCCATTGGGTTACTCCTCTTTTTTTGTAAAAAAACCTAACAGATAGTTGGCCTCTTTAGGAGACAGATCAAACTTTGCACATGCCTCTTCCGCAAGTTTACCTAAAGTAAGAGATGGATCGTCTTTTCTCAATTCAGAAATCCACTTCACTGCCTTACGTATATTCTCGCCTTCAGGCATAATCGTTGTCATAATATCTACTCCTTTTCTTTGAATTGAATTGAGGAATTTAGGAATTCAGGAATTGTTAGTTATCAATTCTTGATGATGTCCGTTGATCGTTGTCCGTTGCTTTTTTGCCACGGACTACGGACCACGGACAACTGACGTTCAATTCCAATTCCAAAATCCGCAATCCAAATTCCAAAATTCCTTGTATTCTATTTTTTGGGCCACGGCTTGTGGATCCAATTAGGCACACCCGCATCAGGCACAGCATCGCTCTTCGGAATATAAGGTTTTATGTCAATGATCGGGGTGTCATGCAACGCGTCAGTCCGATCCACTTCTATCATACCGTCTCTTATAGAAATAATGCGGCAGATTGACATGCCGATCAGGTTAGGACGAAGCGGCGACCGTGTAGCGAAAACTCCATGCAAGGGAATGTCGGGGTCTTTGCGTGGATGCACTTTAAGTCTGCTTCGCCCTTCGACGGTATCATTACGATCAAACCAAAAATAGCAAATAAGATGGGAGAACTCTTCAATCTTCGACAATCCTTCCAGATATTTATCATATATCCGCAAAACCGTTTTTTCGCTACTCTTCTCTATCGTACCAATAGGATATATCGTATAATTGAGCATAACACACCAAGTCGTAGGGTTGCAGACTTTACGTCATATGACGAAGCAGAACCCGTAACTCGTAACCCGTAACTCGTAACTCGTAACTCGTAACTCACAACTAAATAAACAAAGTTTTTGATAATTGCAAGACATTATACGCAAATAATTGTCTGATATTCGCAAAATAACTTTGAAATTTTAGTCAATTTATGTTTTTAATAGTATTCTGATGAAATCATCTATAATAAGAGACTGACGTGACAAAACACGATTCTGATTAGATGTGGTGCAGGAGAGGTTATCATGTTAAAAAAATTAAGCTTTAAAGCTATACTCTATGCCGGTTTCGGTATTGTCTTGGCCCTGGTACTATTGGTGGGGATCTATTCGTTTAAACAAATACGTGTTACTGTCCAGAACTATCAATACGTTATGAACCGGCAAACAGACCCATTACCGGCAGCCTCCGCCATAAAGGTCCTGGCCGAGTCAGAGGTTGCGACTGCGCATAACATTGTCGAGCGTTACAGAAAATTCCTCGGTCTTGAGGGAGCCATTGAAGACTTTTATAGTAAAATCGAAGTGCTGGCACCTCCTCCCAAGATAGAAACTCCCCAGCAGCCAACGGCAGAAAAGATCAAACAACCGTCTCAAATCGTACCTGAAAAAGAAAAAAAGATAGAGGCAGCCAAGCTCAAAAAAACTAAGGAGATTGCCGATTCATGGGAAAATGTTAAGAAAAATATTACCAAAGAAAGGGACGCACTCCTTGCTGAATACGAGGTGGCATTTTCCAAAATAGCAAACGATATATTATCTTATCGGCAGTCGTTAGAAGATCTCATTCAGTCAGAGAAGTCTAATAAAGAAGATCCCCTCGTCCTGTTTGATCAATCCCGGGAAGAATTTATGGCCTCATGGGAAAAGCTGAAGGCCGCCCTGGTAAACGGCAAAGATACCAGGAAGGTCGAAAAGGCTATGAAAGAAAAGGGTGCTCTGGTTCTCAAGGCATCAAACCAATTGATAGAAGAACTGAATGAACGAACCCTCGCAACCATAGACAAGGCACATTCCGCGGGAACAAAGGCCGGCATACGGACCCTTGTCCTTCTCTTTTTTGCTGTTTTAGTCATTGTTGCAACAGCATTTCTAATTACCACCGCAGCCGAAAAGAAGGTAGCCATTGCCAGCACAGACCTTGAAGAAGTTTCAAAAATCGTACAAGTGACCGCTCAAAAGCAGGTGAACGCATTTGAAAAGGCATTGGCAGGGGTTGAAAATATTAAAACCGCTTTTGATGAAATTCAAACCAATACCAATCAGGCGGTGGGCACAGCAAAGCAATTATTGGATGTATCAAAAAGGCTTACCAAGATGTGAGGGGACAAAGATTAAAAAAGAGATGGCAGGGGCTCTTGCTGTAGGACAAAAGCCACGGTCTCAAAAGGAAGATATGCCGGAGAAAATAGCTGTTACCTACAGGTTAGCTGTTTAATCGGGCGTAGTTTCTCCCGCCAGACGCTCTGCCATCCCAGATTTTATAATAGTTGAAATTAAAATATCTTTGCAAGCTTTTTTTTGGCTTTCAGCTTTTAGTCTCATTATTTTCTTCTGGATTAAGCGGCAGACTGATAATACAGGTTGTCCCTTTTCCAGGCTCGCTTTCAAATTCAATTGTGCCTCCATGATCCCGGATAATCTTAAGGGAAATGGCGAGCCCCAAGCCCGTGCCTTTCGGTTTAGTCGTGACAAACGAGTCAAATATATCCGGCAGCTTGTCAGGATGAATCCCTTTTCCTGTATCCATGATCCGAAGCTGTAACATATTATCACGCAATTCTGTCTCACAAACCAGCTCCCCGCCATCAGGCATGGCCTCAATGGAATTTTTCACTACATTTATTAGGACCTGTTTGATCTGTTTGGGATCGAAATAGAGCAAAGGGAGGCTGGATTGCTCGCAGCTATTAGCTTCTATGTGACATTTTTTGAACTCGGGGGCCATCAGAATGTAGACTTCTTCCACAATCTCGTTGATGTCCCCAAAGCTTTTTTGAGGACCGGACAGTCTGGTAAGATCCGAAATCTCTACTAAAAGATCTTCGAGTCTCTGAATCTCATTGATAACTATCTCTAACTTTTTTTGAGCCTTGCTGTCTGGCTCTAGCTCTCGAAATACCTGTCTTGTAAAACCGCCTATGACCACTAATGGATTTTTGATCTCATGAGAGATATGGGCAACCCCTTCTCCTATACTGGCCAACCTTTCGGACTGGAGATTGTTTTCGTACATTTGCTCTAACTCATCCCTGTATTCTTTTTGGCGCCGGGCCATATACGCGAAGGCATCAGCAAGCTGGGTAATTTCATCTCCTGCGTACTGCTTGTAAACATTACATTCACGACACTCTTCCAATTTCTCGGGGAACTTTCCCATGGGTTCGCCTGTGCAAAGGGTACCATCTACGTACCAGCACCTTGCCTTGTCCTCTCCGTAGGCAGGGCACTCTGTCTTGGTACATTCTTCAGCCTCCCAGCAGTGGATTTGCCGTCTAAGATCAAAATGTGCATCAAGGTTGCCCCGGCTGATTTCATCCGCCCAATTGGTGAGAAGCGAGATAGGCTTGGTCACTGAGGTGGTCAACCACTTGGTCAGGAAAAAACCGACAACAAGCACAGCTATGAAGAAAAGGAGGACATCTCTGTTTCTGTGAGATATTACCACCTTTTCAACCGGATCCCACAGATACCCGACTGTCAGGATACCGAGTAATTTATCATCGCTTCCGTGGCACTTAAAACATACTGGTTCATTAGGTATCGGTATTGCATAACGGAGGACCTTTTCGCCGGCGGGAACTTTTATTCTGCGTATTTCCGTTCCCTTGACCAGCTTGCCGGTACGCAGGGCCCCTAGTGTAATCTCCGAGACGGTGACCCTCCCTATATTGCTTGACTCCCCGCTGTAACGGATAACGCCTTCTAAGTCACAGAGATGCACAACATCCAGGTCCTCCAGGGTTCTTAATCTTTCAAGGATTGCTTGCACCTCATCCATCTCACCGTCGAGCATAGGGTACTCTATGCTCTTTACTACGGTGTCAGTGATCTCTGAGATCATCATTTCGCTCTGTTCAAGAAAAGATTCTTGGTGGTAAACAACGTCAAAATAGGTAAACACCGCCATTACAATAATCAGAATAAAACTCATACCCAACACTAATTTGGGCTTTAGTTTCATTGAACCGAACACGACATGATATAGTTTCTCTTTCAATATCATATTACTTCATTCATCCTCTGACTATTTTTAGGACATTCCTCTTACTTAATAATTTCTCATTTCTTAGTGGCATTGTCAATGGCTGACCTAAGTAATGTCAGGGAAACGTCAAAGTCGATGCGAACATAAGAGAGCAACATAGTTCCAGGAGGTTGAAGACTCACGCAAAGCCGCAAAGACCGCAAAGGACAAAAAAGAAAACCTTAGCGACTTTGCGCCTTTGCGTGAGAATTTTAGAC
>DAOVGD010000085.1 GCA_030672555.1 Desulfobacterales bacterium | reverse complement strand
ATATGGCGAATAAGTTGGCGGGTGAATTGATTGATGCAGCCAACAAACGGGGTGCAGCATTTAAAAAGAGAGAAGATACCCACAGGATGGCAGAGGCGAACAAAGCATTTGCCCATTATAGATGGTGATCATTTATCATTTATCATTTGGCATTTATCATTGAACATCAAACAGTTTCATTGTCTTTTAATTAGAATCCCTTCTATCGACTAAGTAGAAGTTTTTTTAACGTAATATGATGACATGAAATTCCCGATTTATAGTCGAAAAAAATGTTCAATGCCAAATGTTCAATGCTAAATGCCAAATGATAAATGATCACCTTCAACTGAAGAGCCCACGACCGGGCTTGAACCGGTGAACCTCTTCCTTACCAAGGAAGTGCTCTACCTACTGAGCTACGTGGGCTTTAGAGACCTTTGCAAAACGCCCCCTTTTGCCTCCCGCCATCGGCGGGATTGACCTTGAATCCCGCCGATGGCGGGAAACGTTTTTCAAAGGTCTCTTATATGGAGCGGGAAACGGGGCTCGAACCCGCGACCCTCAGCTTGGAAGGCTGACGCTCTAGCCAACTGAGCTATTCCCGCGATAAAGAGCCTAATTGCCCCCCACGGCTGGTGGAGGGGGGAGGATTCGAACCTCCGAAGGCATCGCCGACAGATTTACAGTCTGTTCCCTTTGGCCGCTCGGGAACCCCTCCTCTACAAGCCCTAATCTCCTGAAGCCAGCGGAGGGACTCGAACCCCCGACCCACTGATTACAAATCAGTAGCTCTACCATCTGAGCTACGCTGGCTGACGATCGTATAAGCCAGGCAATAAATTTAGCAAAAATGAAAAATGTGAAAAACAAATTTCTTTAATACTTTTTTTAAAAAAAAGCAACATTAAAAAAAAGAATATACAGGAGAATTATTAAGGTTTATCAGAAATAACAGGCATATTATCTCTTATATTCGTCAATATTCTTCTTATATCTTTTAATCACGATATATTTTAAATTAGGATGGTCTATTTTTGAAGCTTTTTTACGAGCTATACGAGCTATAATTGATGGTTTCGCAAAAAGTCGGATTCAACGAATTTGTCATTTCGACCGCAGGAAGAAATCTTATATTTTCAGCATATTACATGATAAAGATTTCTCGCTTCGCTCGAAATGACAAGTTATCGAGACTTTTTGCGAAACCATCATAATTCGAGTCGCCTAATTATATTTCAGGAATTCCTCCATGGTTTTCACACAACGCCCTGCTGTTGCGGGGAATCAATCGCTATTCACAAGTATTGTATCTCATCCCTCCTGCTTTTTGGCCTTTTCAATAACCTTCTGCGCCATCTGCGCGGGGACTTCTTCGTAATGAGCTAATTTCATGGTAAAGACCCCTCGTCCCCCTGTCATGGACCTAAGATCCGGAGCATAGGAAAGGAATTCTGCCATGGGTACGTGTACGTTGATAATTTGATTCTTTCCTTTGCTGTCCATCCCTAATACACGGCCCCTTCGGCTGTTTAAATCGCCGATAATATCGCCCATGGAGTCTTCGGGAATGGTTATAACGGCTTCCATGATCGGTTCCAACAGAATAGGTTTCGCCTCTGCCACTGCCTTACGAAATGCAAGAGCGCCGGCAAGCTTAAAGGCCATTTCCGACGAATCAACTGAATGATAAGATCCGTCAACCAGTCTGACTCTAAAATCAACACACGGATATCCGGTCAAGGCGCCTTTTTCCCGCGCCCCAACAATACCCTTTTCTACTGCGGGAATGTATTGCTTGGGTATTACCCCTCCAACTATTTTGTCAACAAATTCAAAGCCGCCGCCCCGCGGAAGAGGTTCCAGTTCAATCCAACAATCGCCATACTGTCCGTGTCCACCTGTCTGTTTTTTGTGCTTCCCTTGCATTCTTACTTTTTGGGTAATGGTTTCCAGGTAGGGTACCGTCGGGGTTTTCAAGATCACCTCTACGTTATACTTACGTTTAAGCTTTGCCACGGTAGCATCAATATGCACCTCTCCCATTCCGGACAAAAGCATCTCTTTGGTCTGATCGTTCCGGGAGATTTTCAGCGCCATGTCTTCTTCAAGAAGCTTGGCAAGACTGCCAAAGATCTTTTCTTCGTCTCCTTTTGATTTCGGCTGAATTGCATAAGAAATCAGAGGCGGAACCGGCTGAACTCCTTCAAATATAACGGGTGAGCCTTCATCGCAAATAGTATCCCCTGTAACAGTCTCTTTTAGTTTAGCAACAGCCACAATATCACCGGGACCCGCTTCCGAAGCCGCGGTTTGCTCCTTGCCCGCCATACGGTAAAGTTGTGTATATCTCTCTTTGGCCCTTTTTTGGGTATTGTAAAAAGTGCCGTCACTGCCCAGTCGTCCGGAATATATTCTGAATATAGACAGTCTTCCTGTATACGGATCTGCAACTGTCTTAAACACCAGAGCAGAAAACGGGGCTTCAGGATCGGGAGCCCTTTCCACCTGATCATCTGTCTTGGAGTCTTTACCTACCTTAGCCCCTCGATCCAATGGGGAGGGCAAACAGGCGTTTATCGCATCCATCAAACAATCTATTCCGATATTGCCTACGGCAGATCCACACAGCACAGGGACGAAAGAACCGGAGAGGACCCCGTTGCGAAGCCCTTGGCGAAGTTCTTCAGGGGTAAGCTCCTCACCTTCCAAATACTTCTCAAGAAGGGGGTCATCAGCCTCAGCAATTGCTTCAATCAATACTTCACGCTGTTCCGCAACGATATCTTTCATATCGTCCGGGATATCACCAGGCTTGGATTTCCCGCCCCCTTTTTCGTAAAAGTACGCTTTCTGTTCAATAAGATCGATAATACCCTTCAGGGACTCCCCAACACCTATTGGAACCTGTACAGAAACCGATTGGGGATTAAAACTGTTTTTCATCTCGCCAAGCACTTTTAAAAAATCGGCACGTTCGACATCCATCTTATTAATAAACGCGATACGCGGCAGTTGAAATGCATCGGCAAACTCCCATGTCCGCTCTGTTTCCACTTTGATGCCGTCTGCGGCGCTTACCACTACCAGTGCACCGTCAGCGGCCTGAAGACAAGCCTTGGTATCCATGATGAAATTAGTATCACCAGGGGTATCAATAAAGGCGATTCGGTGTTTTTTCCAAGGACTTTGGTGAAAAGCAGAACTAATAGTAATATGGCGTTTGATCTCCTCGGCTTCAAAATCCAAGACGGAATTCTCCTCATCCACTCGCCCCAGTCTGGAAGTCACGCCCGCGTTAAACAACATTGCCTCAGCAACAGATGTTTTACCTGAACCCGTATGCCCGATTAAGCCTATATTTCTTATCTGCCGGATCACTTCGCTCATATAAAATCCTCTCCTTATAAATTTTTAAACTATTTACTTAAATGTATAAGAGGAAAAAAGTCAAGCCCAAAAAGGCTGAAAAGCGGGACTATTTCACAGTCCAGGACTATTTCACTTGCTAAACTCCTTTTAATTTGTTAATTTTTGTTTGGTTACTTTTTGTTCCGCCTCGGACCTGTATGGTATATGCCCCGTATGACCAAATCGTAAGAACTTGCGCCTTGCCCCCTCAAACAGCTCAGCTCTGCATAATAAATTATCTGGATTAGATTATGAATATAGAGGAAAACAAAACAAAAGATCTTTTAACCAATAATAAAGGTAGTAACGACCAAACCGATAAATTTGACACCGCCCTCGCCAAACACGACGTCCTTCAGCACTATCTGTGGGAACTCAATAAATATTCTCTTCTTACAAGAGAGGAAGAAAAAGCGCTGGCAATACGGTTCCGTGAGAGTGGGGATAAGGAGGCAGCCTATAAATTGATCACGTCCAACTTAAGGCTGGTTGTTAAAATTGCCATGAAATTTCAAAGAGTCTGGATGCAAAACCTTATGGATCTGATCCAGGAAGGAAACATCGGACTTATGCAAGCGCTCAACAAGTTTGATCCATATAAAGGGATTAAATTCTCCTATTATTCCTCATTCTGGATCAAAGCTTATATTCTAAAATTCATAATGGACAATTGGCGTCTTGTTAAGATTGGAACTACTCAGGCGCAGCGAAAGTTGTTCTTTAAACTTAGAAAGGAAAAGCAAGCGCTTATCTCTATGGGTTTCGATCCCAAACCAAAGCTTCTTTCAGAAAAACTCGGTGTCACGGAGGGCGAGATCATAGAGATGGAACAACGCCTAGACGGGTGGGAAGTATCTTTGGATGCACCAGTGAAGGAAGGCTCAGAGGATGAACGAATCAGCTTACTCCCGGCCTCTGGTGAATCAGCGGAAACTCAAATCGGCCGGGAAGAAGTAAAGCGGGTACTTGGGGAAAAACTGGAAAAGTTCCGGGTGCAATTAAACGATCGTGAATTGCAAATATTAGACAATCGTATCTTTTCTGATTCACCCCTTACCCTACAAGACCTCGGCAACAGATATCACGTTTCAAGAGAACGTATCCGACAGGTTGAAAAAAACGTAATCAAAAAGCTGAAGGAGTATTTTAAAAAAGAAATTCCTGACCTTGAATCCTATCGGGAAGGTTTTTCGGTGAATGAAACCAATCTACATCATTAAGTTACGAGAGAGGCTAAAAGGACTCTTATTCTCATGATAACATTAAACAGACACAAGATACTCATAGCCTTGTTTGTGGTTCTATTTTCTTCTGGCTGCACAATGGTACCCAGGACAAAATCTCCGGGGAGAACAGTTGCAGAATTGAGCTCTTCACCTGCGGAAAGTCCCTATTACCATTATACCAGGTTTCAACTTTTCTTGAGGGCCGGAGAAATAGAAAAAGCCACCGAATCTCTCAAGTTGGCCGTAGTAAAAGAGCCGGACTCAGTATTTCTCAAAACCGAGCTCGCACACATATATATTCACCAACAACGATACCAAGATGCCATAGGCGTTCTGCAGTCCATATTACAAAAGCACCCCAACAATGTAACAGTGCTCACTATGCTGGCAGGAGTTCACGAAACCCTTCGCGAATATCAAAACGCAATTGACACCTATAAAACAATAATTTCTGAAAATCCCGAAGATGAGATTAGTCATCTACATTTGGGATCCGCCTATATACAAATCGGGGAGTATCAGAATGCAAAACATGTCCTTGAAAGGGTCTTAAAACTAAATCCAAGATCGACAAAAGGCCATTATTATCTCGGCAAGGCATATTCGGGACTTAAACAATATAAGAAAGCGGAAATACATTTTTTAGAGACATTAAAATCACACCCGTCATTTGAACCGGCACTTTTTGATCTTGTAGAGGTATATCAGGCTACCCAGCAAGAAAACATGGTAGTGACAACGTATCAAAAGATATTAAAAAATAATCCCGACAACTTCCAGGCTGCTATCGGGCTCGGCCGCCATTACCTGATAACCGGCAAAGCCCAGAAGGCAAAAAAAGTCTTTAATGAACTTACCGCTCGGTCACACAACTCCCCTTATGTAATCAAACATATCGCGGCCATCTACCTTGATCAAAAAGAATACGACGAAGCAATAAACCTCCTCGATGATCTATTGAAAAAAGATCGCGAAAATCCTGAGGTACTCTATTTTTTGGGACTTGCTTACACGGGAAAAGAAGACCGTAATAAGGCTATAGGCGTCTATCAGATGATCGCTGCCGAATCCAACTATTACCTAAACGCCGCCATTCAAATCGCCTACTTATATCAAGTTGAGGGAGAGACCGAAAAGGCGATCGAGGCCCTTCTTTCTGCAAGCAAAAACAGGCCGGATGAGCCGGAAATTTTTTTATTCCTTGGGTCGCTATATGAAGAAAAATCAGACTATACTCAAGGTGTGGCAGCCATTAAAGAAGGACTCCGTATTGCTCCACAAAACATCAAACTCCACTTCCGCCTCGGAGTAATATATGACAAGATGAACCAAAAGGACCTTAGCATTAAAGAGATGAAACAGGTCCTTCAAATTGAGCCTAATCACGCTAATGCCTTAAATTACCTGGGATTTACCTATGCAGAGCTCGGAATACATCTGGACGAAGCGGAAGAACTGATTAAAAAAGCGCTGAAATTGCAACCAAACGACGGATACATCACCGATAGCTTAGGATGGGTATATTTCAAAAAGGGCCTCTTTGATCAAGCAGTCCTTTGGCTTGAAAAAGCAACAGAACTTGCTCCGGATGATCCGATTATCCTGGAACATCTGGGAGATGCGTATGCCAAGAAAAATCTTCTTGAAAGCGCCTTAAAATATTATGAAATGTCGCTTGAAAAAAAAGAAAAAGAAGAAGACAATATAACGTTAAAAGAAAAAATTGAACAGATAAAAAAAGAATTGGGGGATTGAGGGATTTAGGGAATGGACTCTTTAAAATCGATCAATCTGTTATTCCTCTCAACAATCTTGTTGCTCCTGGTCGGGGGATGTGCTCCCCTTTCCCTGATCCCCCAAAAAATCGAACCGGAAGCAGCTACTGTCATTGATTTGATCCACCAAAATAATGCACAGATCAAAAGTCTCCGCGGGCAAGGACAACTTAAAATGATAAACAAAGAAAAGTCTCAATTGTTTAGCGCTGTGTGGCTGGGACACCGCCCCGATCAGTTCCGCTTTGAGATCTTGAGCCCGTGGGGTCAACCTACTGCCACCCTTGCCGTCAATAAGAATAGGCTCTTTTTTTACATCTATGCACAAAATCGTCTATATAAAGGAAAAGCCACGGCCTCCAACGTGGCCCGTTTTATTCATGTAAAGATAACACCTGAAGAACTTTTTAAGGTATTTTCAGGTTCTATCCCAATTGTACCCTTCCGCCAGGCTCAGCTACAATCTGAAGCAGCAGGAGAAACCATCCTGACCCTTATTGGGCAATGGGGGAATGTCGTAGCAAAGGTATGGGTTAGACATGATCCGTTTAAGATTCTACGCGCGGACTATTTTAGTCGTGGAGGGGCATTGACGTACAGTATTCTGTTTGATAATTTCAGATATGAGGAATCTGTTTTAATTCCTTGTTTGATCATCATTTCTGGCAAAAATAATGCAAAATGGGTTCTTACTATTAAAAAATACGCTATCAATATACCTACGTCTCAGGAAAGCTTTAAGCTAAAGGCAATAAGAACCGACAAGGTAATAAATCTCGATTGACCCGGATATTATCGGACATTAATGGAGCGAAGACATTTAGTCGGGAGTGGCCGGTTATAGTCTCTTAAGTATGAAATTTGCGGCAGACAGGACAGTGGGAAGACTGGCCCAATGGCTCAGGCTTATGGGATATGATACCGTAGATAGCGGCTCATTGTCCCCGGAATCAGCAATATCTTTTGCCGATGAAAACCGAATTATGTTAACAAGAAACACACATCTTTCGCAAAGGGTAAAATCTTTAAAGATTGTTTGTCTTGCCTCAAATGATCCAAAGGACCAGGTACGAGAGGTTATCAAAGCGCTTCGTCTCCAGCCGAATGAAAAATACTTCTTCACACGATGTAAACTTTGCAATACAATGCTTAAAAGAATACCTTTAGAAGAAATTGTTAATCAGGTGCCGGATCACGTTTTGGAAAAACATAACCGGTTTTCAAAATGTCATACCTGTAAAAGAGTCTACTGGCCGGGCACGCATTATGAGAGAATTCAGAAAACATTACATACGCTTGTCAACAAGGAGGGGCTATGAAACCGCTGGTGAAATTTAATGTGGTGCCTAAGTTGCCCAGTGTTCTTAGTCCACTAAAAGATTTAGCGGAGAACCTGTGGTTTGGTTGGCATCCTGAAGTATGCGCGCTGTTTCGCCGGATCGATCCCACATTATGGAAAAACTCTATTAATAATCCTGTCTATCTACTCGGCCGGGTTGACCAGGAGCGCCTGGAAGAACTTGCCGAGGACGAGGGGTTTCTATCAGAGCTGAAACGTGTCCACGAGTCGTTGAAAGAATATATGGCTGCCTCTTCTGAAAACGCCCTTAAGAAACAAACTAATAACGATTGCCTCATAGCCTATTTTTCTATGGAATTCGGGATCGTCCAATGTCTTCGCACCTATTCCGGCGGCCTCGGAATCCTGGCTGGAGATCATCTGAAGTCCGCCAGTGACCTGAATTATCCACTTGTTGGTATAAGCCTTCTATATCAGGAAGGATATTTTCATCAATATTTAACCGCCGATGGCTGGCAACAGGAAAACTATCCTGAAAACGATTTTTCTAATCTCCCTGTTCACCTTATGCGGGATGAAAATGGAAACCCTATCACTGTAGAAGTGTTATTTAAGGGACAACCGGTGGTAATTCAGATATGGCGCACCATGGTAGGACGCATCCCCCTCTATTTACTCGACACGAACACTGAAGCTAATCCACCGGACATTCGGTATACTACCGCGAGACTCTACGGGGGAGATTGGGAGATGCGGATCCGCCAGGAAATCGTGCTTGGAATAGGGGGAGTCCGCGCACTTGACCGTCTCGGGATTAAACCGAATGTTTGTCATATGAATGAAGGTCATTCGTCTTTTTCAGCCCTGGAAAGGATTAAAAGCCTACAGGAAAAAGAAGGCATTTCATTTGATGCAGCCAGAGAACTGGTTATTGCTACCAATGTCTTTACCACTCACACACCCGTTCCTGCAGGAAACGATGTCTTCCCACCAGAACTTATGGAACAATATTTTTCCGATTATGCCCGGAGTATGGGTATTGCATTCAAGGTCTTATTAGCATTCGGTCGTGAAAATCCATGGGACGATAACGAACCTTTCGGTATGACTGTCCTGGCCTTAAGGCTATCTGCCCACGCCAACGGGGTAAGTCGTCTCCATTCACAAATTTCTCAAAATATGTGGAAAAGAATATGGCCGAAAAATCCGACCGAAGACATACCAATAGGGCATATAACCAACGGTATTCATATCCCTTCGTGGATTTCTCAGGATATGTCAAGGCTCTTCAACCGATATCTGGGCCCCAAATGGATGGAGGATCCGGACAATGTAAAGGTCTGGAGGCGGATCGACGAAATCCCTGACTCAGAACTATGGCATACCCATGAAAGGGCACGTGAGCACCTGGTATCTTTTGCCCGACAGAATCTGCGAAAGCAGCTTGAAAGACGTGGTGGATCCATACGCGAACTGGAGGCCGCCATGGGTGCACTCCATCCGGAGATATTGACTATCGGGTTTGCCAGAAGGTTTGCCACATACAAACGAGCCACCCTCCTCCTGCGGGACAAAGAACGATTCGTAAAACTCTTAACAGACCCCGAGCGCCCCATGCAGATCATCTTTGCAGGCAAAGCTCATCCGCAAGACCATAAAGGAAAAGATCTCATCAAGGAGATTACACACTTTGCAAGACGTGAAAATATTGAAAATCGTTTTGTCTTCTTAGAAGACCATGGTATAAGACTGGCAAGACATCTCGTCCAGGGAGTTGACGTATGGCTGAATACTCCACGCCGTCCTTTGGAAGCATGCGGTACAAGCGGGATGAAGGCGATTCCCAATGGAACACTCAATATGAGCATATTGGACGGATGGTGGATAGAAGGCTATGATTCCCGATTTGGCTGGGCTATTGGGCACGGCGAGACATATGAAGACAAAGAGCTTCAAGACGACATTGAAAGCCGTGATTTGTATAATCTGTTAGAGAATGAGATTATCCCGTTATTTTATGATCGCGGCCCGGACAACATCCCAAAGGCGTGGGTGAAAATGATGAGGGATGCAATGCGCGATTTGTGCCCTGCCTTTAATAGCCATCGGATGGTGCAGGAATATACCCGTCGATTTTATCTCGGTTCTGCCCGCCGTTGGAACGAGCTTACTAAAAATGGCATGGCAGGAGCACGCGCCTTGGCTGAGTGGCGACAAAAATTGTTGACCAATTGGGATGCGATACGGATCAATAACATACGATCCGGCAAGACCATAGACCTTCCGATCAACTCCAGCCTTGGGATAGAGGCTGATATACATCTAACCGGGCTTGATCCCGAAGATGTGGATGTTGCTCTATACTATGGTCCTCTTAACTTCAGGGAAGAATTTGTCGAGCGTAACATAGAAATGATGCAACCGGAAAGTAACGATGGGAGTGGAAACTATCATTATGTTGGCTTTCTACCGTGCGGCCAAACCGGCAAGTTTGGCTTTACCATACGGATCATGCCGAGCAGTCAAAAATTTGAAACTCCCTATACCACCGGGCTGGTTGTATGGGCAGAAGGGTAGGCAAAGGTCTCGGTTAAGGTCTACAATACAAGGAGAGACAGTCATGAAGATGGGGGAAGTACGTGTAAAGGCAAAAGAATTGGGAGTAAAGGCAAAGGCAAGTATTAAAAAGGACGATCTGATTCGTGCAGTCCAGGCTGCCGAGGGAAATTTCCCCTGTTTTAAGACAGCCACTGATTACTGTGACCAGTCAGGGTGCTGTTTTCGGTCACTATGCCTAAATGAGAAACGTAAATAAGGGATTAAGGAATTCCTGAATCCCTAAATTAGTCACTAAAATTAATAGAACAAACTTTAGCTGTGGCAGCGTGCAAGAAAAACTACAATTCACTTTTGGTATTCACTCTCACCAACCAATAGGAAATTACGATCACGTAATCGATTCTTTGACCAGCAAATGTTATCTTCCCTTTCTTGAAGCAGCTAAAGAACATCCATTTTTCAAAATCAACATCCATTTTAGCGGTATTCTACTTGCTTGGCTGGAAAAACACCGCCCCGAGGTTATCGAACTCCTCGCGGCATTGCTCCAGGAAGGACAGGCAGAACTTTTGACCGGCGGTTTCTATGAACCGGTACTGACGGCCATCCCCCGTGAAGATCGCCTGAGGCAAATCGAAAAGCTGCAAGAGTTCATAGCAAAACGGTTTAATTATACTCCCAAAGGATTGTGGCTAACCGAACGGGCCTGGGAACCACAGGTGGCGGAAGATCTTATCAGAGCAGGGATAAAATACGTAGTAGTTGATGATCGACACTTTCTTGTGTCCGGATTCGACAGAGAAAACCTACATGCCTATTATCTCACAGAAGCAGAAGGGAAACCCTTGGCTATATTCCCGATAGATGAACATCTTCGCTACCTGATACCGTTTCAGCCCCCTGAACATCTTGTTGCTTATCTTGAACGGCTGCATCGATCAGGACACCCCATGGCGATTTATATTGATGACGGAGAAAAATTCGGGGCCTGGCCGGGTACTCACAAATGGATCTATGAAGATGGTTGGTTGAATAACTTCTTTGAAGCGCTGAAGGTTGCATCAGAGTCCTTTATGAGCATGGCTACCTTTTCGGAGATCATTGAGTCTACCCCTCCTTCCGGCCTGGCCTATCTTTCCATCTCCTCGTACAGAGAGATGGAAGAATGGACCCTTCCGGCAGCCCACGTCGAACGAATCGAGATCCTAAAAACACGCATAGGAGCTGATTGGAAGGATTTTTCTCCCCATATACGAGGCGGGCATTGGCGTAATTTTTTTGTCAAATACCCGGAATCGAATCTTTTGCACAAAAAAATGCTCTTTTTGCGAAAGCTCATCAAAGAACTAGCCGACGACAACCCGGAAATCCTTGATCACCTGCATGCCGCACAATGTAACGACGCCTACTGGCACGGGGTCTTCGGAGGCCTCTATCTGCCGCACTTACGCCACGCATTGTGGGAGCATCTCATCATAGCTGAACGCACTGTGCGCAAACAAGAGGGGCTTGCACTGGATACGATCGATATCGATTTTGACGGAAGCGTTGAAGTCTACGCACACTCCTCCAATTTTTCCGCGATCATAAAACCTAACTGCGGAGGCCAATTGGTAGAATTTTCCGATTTTAAAACTCCTATAAATCTGTTGAATACACTCACCAGGTATAAGGAATCGTATCACATACAGCATGCAGAGACTATTTTGGCAGAAGGGGATAAAGCCGAAGGTGTTGCAAGCATACACGATATAAAAAAGGACAGCGCATTACTGGCGCGGCTGGAATTTGACCTCTATCGAAGGGGCGGTATGATCAATCGCTTCTTTCTCTTAAATAGTGAAGATCAAGAGTACACCCCTTTTGACGAAATAGGAAATTTTGCAGACCGGCCATTTTCATTTTCTGTAGACGGTCCTCTTGTCACCATGATAAAAGAGGGCCATATTCTTATACATGAAGAAAAATATCCCCTATACCTGCGAAAAAACGTGATCTTTTCTGAAGAAGGCGACCTGGCCATTGAACATGAACTAAAAAGTACAGGCGAAAGCGCTATTTCCTGTGCCTTCGGTATCGAATGGAACTGGTTCCCCCATATTATGGTGACAGGGAAAGGTTCTTTTGAGATCAATGAGCATCCCGCATCCTTTGAGGCTCCTTCCACTCACAAGGAAGTAGTCTCAGTTGCCTTTAAGGCCGGCCAGGAGGGCATAGGTCTCACTATGCGGTTCTCCTCTCCCACTTCTCTCAGGGTCTATCCTGTACATACGGTCTATCAATCAGAAGAAGGGTTTGAAAAAGTCCTGCAGGCCATCTCTATCATGCCGTTCTGGCCCGTCAATCTGGACCCTGGCGAACAATGGAAAACCACTATGCAAATTCTGCTCAATTCATCTACTTGAAAAGGAGAGTAAACCGAGCCAAACCCGGCCCCGATCCACCATCAAAAAAATGAAAAACCTCGTTAAAAGCTTCGCCGTCCAGGCAAGGCATTTATTCCTGCCCTGAACATGAATTTGAGACATGGTGGTGGATCATGATTTTTGTTTGACATTTATATCGGCCTGTGATAATAAAAAAGTTTATTTTAGGTCACTTAAATCACGGCAAGAGGGGCTTGGGTGCCCCTATCTTTTTGGGTGGGAACCTGCATTGCATGTCAGGAGGTGATATAACCTAAAACACCTTATTGTCTTAACCATGATTTTATAAATTGTAATAGTAATCAGAGTATGTATTAAAATAACCATCAGCCTTAGACTTTTGATAAAATAACTAACAAAGTCCTTGATGGTAAAGAAGGGAGCGAGGAGTTTGAGGGACTTTCAGGACTTAGAAGTCAGAGTTATTGACAATGATGTAGAACGGGCCATGAAAATTTTAAAAAAGAAGATCCAAAATGATGGCCTTTTCCGCAGATTAAAGCTGAAAAAGAGCTATGAAAAACCAAGCGAATACAGGCGCCGAAAACAACGTGAGGCTTTAAGAAGACATAGAACTTCATCTCATAGAAGGAGCAGATGATTAGAGTAAATCTGGTTTTTGTATGTAGATGACGTTGTTATTGTTTGGTGTACCCGGTGTTTTTTGAGACCCGATAGGATAGGAAGGATACTATTTTATCGGGTCTTTTTTTTGTAATACATTTTTGCGAAGACATCGCTTATTTTCATTTAATAATTGATCACCTTATGCCGACAAGTTAAATAGAGACTTAAATGAAACGATCGCTTGCAATAGTCGGGTGTGGTACAATAGGCAGAACTTTGGGGAAACTCTTTGCTGAGATCGGATATCCAATTGTCGGAGTTGCAAGTCGTCGGCTTGAATCGGCTCGTAGCGCTGCTGAACTTATTGGAATTTCAAACTATTCAGACATTGCTGTACAGATTACAGCTAAAGCGGATATTGTATTTATTACAACACCGGATGTTGTTATACAATCAGTTTGTGATGAAATCGCAAAGCAGAACGGTTTTAAAAGAGGCTCCTTTGTGTTTCACTGCAGCGGCGCTTTCCCTTCCGAGATCTTGGCATCGGCCCGACGGTGTGGAGCGCACATAGGTTCGCTCCATCCATTACAAAGTTTTGCATCAGTGGAACAGGCACTTCAAATGGTCGCAGGATGTACGTGCACTTTTGAAGGAGATACAAAGGCCCTTCCTATAGCTCGCAAGATGGTTAAAGATATTGGCGCTGATTTTATTCAGATTAGAGTACAGGATAAACCCTTATATCATGCTGCCGCTGTTGTTGCTTCCAATTATCTCGTTACTCTGGTTAACCTGGCAACAGAATTGAATCAATTAATCGGTATTTCAAGAGAAGCTTCCCTAAAAGCTTTCTTACCCTTGATCGGGGGGACACTTAATAATGTGGAGCACCTTGGAGTACACAGGGCATTAACAGGACCGATCGTTCGTGGGGATATTGACACTATAACTTCACATATTGAGGCAATCAAAATACA
Source organism: Desulfobacterales bacterium (assembly GCA_030672555.1). Taxonomy (GTDB): domain Bacteria; phylum Desulfobacterota; class Desulfobacteria; order Desulfobacterales. Next base: position 3,071 of record DAOVGD010000085.1, on the reverse strand, counting down.
TGCTCCTCACCTTTGGCCCTTATATAGGGCACTTGGCAACAGTACCATCTCACTTGCTGAGGCAAGAGGAGGGCTTGAGGAAAAAATAGTCCAGGAGATGCGAACACTATTTAAGCTATGAATACAAAATGGAATATATTGGTTGCGGATGATGAAACACTGGTCCGAACGACTCTCAAAGAGGTCCTCGAAGAGATAATAACCTGCAGAGTCCATACCGCCAGTGACGGGGTGGAGGCACTGGAGACGGTGCACACTGTTCCACTCGACTGTTGCTTTGTGGATATTCGAATGCCCCGTTTGGATGGTTTGGAATTGATTGAAAAAATAAAACAATACGATAATACCATACCGGTTGTGATTATAACCGGGCATCCCTCCTTGGACCTTGCCATTGATACCATGAGGAGAGGGGCGTCAGATTTTTTGGTCAAACCGTTTAGTGTGAAGGATGTGACTGTTACTTTCAAGCGCGTAACCAAAGAGCGTGCTTTATTGATAGAAAACATCTTTTTAAAAGAGGAAGTTGAAAAGAAAAAAGGGATTGAAAGGTTAAATGTCGAGCTTCAGCATAAGATACAAGAGGCAACTCAGCTCAATGAGGTGATGCAGGAACTTTTCAGCGTTCGGTCGAGCGATGAGCTTTTTCAGCGCGTTGTGGATATAGGCGCGAGAGTCACAGCCTCTAAGACTGTTTCATTCATGTTACTCGACAGAGAGAGTAATAAATTGATAATGATTGCGGCAACCCCATCGAAAAAGGAATGGATAGGGAAGGCGACTAAGGCCCTTGGCGATTGGATTGCAGGGAAAGTGGCGGATGACGGGGTTGCCTTGTTGGTCAAAGATGCCGGCGCCCTTCCTCCGGAAGTTGTTAATTCACTTAGGGAGAAAAAAGAAGGGATATCGTTTATTTCATTTCCATTGAAGATCAAAAATGAAGTCTTTGGCGTATTGAATTGCACCGACAAAAAGAACGGCGCCCCATATTCCGAGCATGATTTATATTTTCTCGATTTTCTTGCACAAAAAGCCTCATTAACAATAGAAAACCTTGCCCTTTACGAAAGCATTTCCCAAAATCTTTTTGCTACTCTTTATACCTTGGTAGAAACGATTGAAGCACGAGACCCTTACACGCGTGAACATTCAAGACGGGTAACTGATCTATCAGTAAAGATTGCCAAGAGCTTAGGATGTTCGGACAAGGAACTGGAGCTTCTCACCTTTGCGGGGTATCTCCATGATATCGGAAAGATCGGCGTTCGAGACAACATATTGCTAAAAGAATCCGGCTTGACCGATGAGGAGAATGATATTATCAAAGCCCATCCAGTGATGGGAGCAAATATTATCAAACATCTCGGTTTCTTGCACAGAGAACAGGCTATTATACGTCATCACCACGAGCATTGGGATGGAAAGGGGTATCCGGATGGATTGAAAGGAGACGCCATTCCGCTGCTTTCTCGCGTCATAGCCGTTGCGGACGCCTTTGACGCCATGACATCCGACCGTCCTTACCGCAAGGCCAAAACCAAGGCAGAGGCGTTATCCAGGATTAACAAAAATGCAGGCACACAATTTGACAAAAGAGTGGTTGACGCCTTCGATGAGGTACTGAAGGACGTGCCCGGGACCTTGAGCGAGGATGAACTGAAACAGACTTCCCACAGTGTTAGTGCCTAATCGATGATGTCAGTACCACATTTTATGCTTGAAAATTGATCTTCCGATGGTATACTAAATGCGCCCGGTTGTGCTAAGCGGGAAGTTAGCGGTGTCCTGTACCCGAAATCCGCTTATGCGGGGCTGAATTCCCTTTTAGAGGGCTGTTTCTGAAATATTGAGTGGCATATTAGGCCGGACGCCACGCAACAGACGGTTACGAACCCCGTCAGGTCCGGAAGGAAGCAGCGGTAAGTAATGCAGTCTGTGTCGTGGATGTGTTCTGACCGTTATTGTGACACGAGGTATGGAGGATGAGGTTCAAAAAAGGGTGCACAGCCGGGCACCCTTTGTTTTATTGAATATCCTGCGTGAAAACAAAACGTTTGCCCATCTCTCGATTCCTTGATTTAAACTTACTAATTCAAATCCTCAAGTAAAATTGGTTGGTTAATCCCCCCGTATCCTTGCTTTATGTGTATATGCACATCTACACTTGACATATATAGTTTGCCGGGGCATTATATTATAATACTTTATAAGCAGAGGGATTCTTCTATGAAAACAGTTAATGCGCTCAAGATCAGGAATAAGTTAGGCGAGGTCTTAGATTTACTTAATAAGACATGTGAACCTATTTTTGTCAGTAAGGGGAGAAAAATCCAGGCGGTGCTCATTACCCCGGAACAATTTAAAAGACGATTCTTAGATTGGCAGGCAGAGGAGGAGAAAAAGAAGCTCCTTTCTACTATTGACAACTTGAGAGCCGACAGTCTTGAGTCAAAGGGGAGCCTTGCGGTGCTTCGAGAGTTGCGGGGGTACAGAAATGATCTGGGTGATTGATGCATCGGTTGCGGTGCGCTGGTTCTTGAATGATGAAAGACACCCTCACGCCGATGCTGTTCTTCGCAGGCTGATTGATCGCCCTGAATCTTTTGCAGTGCCGGAGCTGTTTTGCTTTGAAGTATACGCGGTCCTGTGTCGAGTTCATCCAAAGGCCGAGGATGTGTTTGTGAAAGGGATGATCCCTATTTTACAGGGCGGACTTTTCAGGCAACCTATGACCGAAAATCTTGCCCGGCACGCCATGCGATTCGTAAAAAAAGGGCTCACCGGATACGATGCCTGTTATGCAGCCCTTGCCCGCGAAGTCAAGGGGATATGGCTTACCTTTGATGCAAAAGCACACGCCTGTCTGGCCAAGGATCGGATTTCGCACGTATTGGAAAAGAACTTGCCGAGAAGATGGCCTTCCCCCTGAACTGAACGATTTTTGCTCATAGAAAGACGTGAGCATTAGCGAGATCAAGGCTGGTCGATATCCGAATGCCCGAATCCTTGCCAAGAGACTTGCCACTTCCATACCCGATACAGAGATAAAGACCTCCCTGAATTCTGCCCAA
>DAOVGD010000201.1 GCA_030672555.1 Desulfobacterales bacterium | reverse complement strand
ACCTGCTCTTTTCAGGTGGTAAGCAAAGGTCCCGCCAAAACAGGCGTCAAAGATTGTACCGGTGAGGGGCGACCTGGAAATCACGCTTCCGCGTCCTGCAGCATATACACCCGTATTGTTCAACGGGCCGGTACTAAAGACTAACGGCATGTCAGAATCAAACGGATCTTTTGTGATGTGGTCTTTGACCAAGAAAATACCAAATCCTCGTCCGCCAAGGTACTTGCCGGCCATCTCTTCGTCCAGCGAGACGATTTCACTGGTACAGGTGGAAAGGTCGATCCTGAGCCCCTGCCCCATGTAGCCGGGGGGGATGTGATTGGAGTGATTCATAAAGGTATTTTGAAAAAACTCTAAATTAAAAACAAAATGGGAAAAATCCGAAATTCGAAGCACGAAATCCGAAACAAATACCAATGACCAAAATTCAAAATCCGAAACATATGATTTGGAAGATCGTGCTCTTCATTCGCAAGGAATACGGTACTGCGTAAGATTGAATAGGGTTTTGAAAATTCGATATTCGATTTTTGAATTTGTTTCGGATTTCGATATTCGAATTTCGAATTTATTAACCTATATTTCAACCGTCACGCACCGGAAGCCATCCTTCCTACTCTTAAGTCAATCAGATTGACTCTGAGTTGATGCCATATGTAACGTAAGCTGAGTAAACGGAATCACCCAACCATATTTATTGCAGGCATCCACACAAATTTGCTGAATCGCACGTTGGAGCTCATAATATTTATCTCCGGCTGTTCCCGCAAAATCAGCCAGCACTTCCACATCAAGTGAAGAAGCGCCGGCCTGACGAAATTCTACCCCTATCCTTATAATGTGTTCCCCATACCCCTTATCGGCCAGCCTTTCTGTGAGCACTGACTCCAGTTTGGCGGGCACCTCCTCCGTGACGATCGACTGATGCTGATAGTCAATGCCAAAGGTAACATGCAAACGGAAGTTCGAGGATAGATTTAGAGGATTCAGTCCGAGAAAGTCGTCCGCGCGATACACCTTGCGGCTTCCTCCCCGCAAGACGAGCTCAACCATCTCGGGTGTCTGAACGACCACCTTTCCATGGGTATTGTCCGACAAAAGGACCCAATCACCTTTTTGGGTTGGGAACCAGGGCTCCTGCCCTTTCCAGGGTCGGGAATGCAGGTTGAGCAGATCGCGTAAGGGCAAACGGATCTCACCGCCAAGGAGATCTTTGTTAACAAGACGTGTATAAAAGCCAATAGTCTTTACCTGCCACGGAAGCCCATTATAAACAACCCGTTCATCTTCGCGGACCGTCCCTAAGTTCAGCAGAAATTTTCCCTGTTCCCAAAAGCGGGGAAGCGCCTGCTTGGAGGCCCACACAATTCCAAAAATAATAATCGCGGCAAGAGTCAATAATACCCAGTCGCCCGCCAGATAGAGAACCACAAGAAGCGCCGACGTTGCAGCCAACATTGTAATCACATGACAGCTCAGGTCAAACGCCCGGCCAGAAAATGTACGCCCCTTTTTGTGCAGGGAGCTTATCCGCTTCACTCTTCCATGAAGCCTTCCCAATATAAACCACACCCCGAAAAAGGCGAGAAGGGAAAGCAAAAGGTTTAGGCCACGACTCTTAAAGAAAATACGGAAAACTTCCTGAACTGTCTCTGAAAACGTTTTTCTCTCCGCAAGCTTCTGTCTTAGTTGTTCATTGGCGATAGCCAGTTGGGTCTTGATATCCTGTTGGTGTATTAACCAGCTTTTTTCAAGATCATTCAACGCTTCCTTAAGCCCCTGGTCAGCAACCGTGTTGATCAGGCCGACTACGTTTCTCCCTGCATTTTGTACAACCGACAACCTCTCTTCTGCTGCTGCAATCTCACGTCGAAGCCGATCTATCTCCCGTGGGCGGGCCGTCATCCTGCTGATCTCGTCGAGAAGCGGCTCCAAAATCTTCTTGGCTTCCGTTGACCAATCAAATTCCCGAGCAGGTCGCGCCACAAAAAGTTCCATGTCAACGCCGGAAGCAATCTCGGCGAAGTTTTCCTCAAGGGTCTTTATGCGGGACTTTAACTTACCTATTTCGGTCTGTAGTTCGTTTCGTTCCCTTTCTGATACACTTTTCCCCAGTATGTCCCGTTTTGTTCTGATCTCCTCTTTTTTCTTATCCACAGATTCCAAGATCGCCTGCAGACTCGTTATCTTTTCACTCTCACGCGGTTGTTCTTGTGCAAAAGAAGATTCTGCCGATGCGACAGCAGTGAAGAAACAAAAGGATATAAAAAGAGGAATCACAATAGAAAGACATATTATTTTCATTGTAATGTATCTAATCACACCATCCCCCATATTTGATGGTTTCGCTAATGGAAATTTTATTAAAATACCAACCAATTTTGCCGAAAAGAACATCTATAGAATATTTCTTACTCTGATATCCATAGCTTCTACATGTTTTTGATTTTTAATTATACTATATATGCCCCAAAATTATACTAAAATCGGTTAGATGAAAAGGAAATTCTTCAATAAATCTATACGCAATCGGATCCTTTTAGGGATACTGGCCGCCCCTGCACTTTCTGTGTTTGTCTTTATCCCCTGGAGTCTCAATTTTATCGACAAAATAGACCTGATTGTCCTGGACATGATAATGCCCAGGATAAAAAGCATTGAGACCTTTGACCGACTCCAATCCATTAATCCGGCGGTAAAGGTTATCGTCTCAAGTGGCTACAGTTCAGACGGTCACTATCAAGCTGTCCTCAAAAAAGGCGCAAAAGATTTTATCCAAAAACCCTATAATATTCATGAACTATATAAAATGGTTCGCCAGGTTCTGGACGAAAGTTGAAATGATAAGGAGAACGAATATGAAACACAGCATGGTAAAGTTACTGATTTTTTTGAGTTGCGCGTCTATTATCTTTGCTTTTAGTGCATGTAAAACTACCGGGGTCGGCATTAACATCGGCTGGCAACCGGATTTGAAAACCGGCGGCCCGCCACCGCATGCGCCTGCACATGGACATAGGGCCAAATATACCTATCGATATTATCCTTCCGCCTCTGTTTACTTTGATAGTTCGAGAAAGGTATATTTTTGGTTGCAAGGAGACAACTGGACCATGTCTGCATCCTTGCCGCAGCACATACGGTTAACACTTGGCAACTGTGTCACCATTGATATGGATACAGATAAGCCGTATACCCGGTTCAAAGAGCACAAGCGCAAATATCCTCCGGGTCAACTCAAGAAAAAGAACAAAAAATGGGCTAAATAATAACGGTGTTGCCCATGGATGAAGAGAAAAGAAAATACGCTCGAATCACATATTCAAAACTAAATATTTGATCGAGATAACATATTGAAAGATAAGTTAATATTTCATTCAAAAAATACGTGGCGGTACTTTGCGTACGTGGTGGTTATTTTTTGTTTCTTAGTAGTTTGAGAGCCATAGGCCGAAAACCGGATCAACGACCCGCCAGACAGTATCGCGTTGCTCAATTAGATCGAGTTTTTCCAATTTGTTTCGGGGGGGCGATGGGGACGTCCGTGACATTTGGACATTCTTATCAAACCATCCATTCTGAACTGGCCCCCCATCTTCTCTTTGTTCAACGACCACGAATGAGGTGTGACTCATGTGACCGGAAGCTGATAGCTGAGTTGTATTCTCCCCTGGCTATTTGCTTTTTTCTTTGGGAGTTCCATAGTCGGCTTCCGGTTCGTGGACTTCGATTCGATCGGCAGGAACCTCGACAACCTTTCCATCCTGCCAGATTACAATAGGATCTCCGGTTCGTTTGTGATCTGCAATTACATTGGCCACCGCCTTTCTCATTGCCTCCTCGGCACGGATTTCCAAAGGCATGTCGGATACTTTTTTGTTATCGGTCATGATGTCTCCACTTTATTCGATAAAACAGAAAAAAGATACTTATCAACGATTTTCAATATACCGTCTTTTTCGAAAGCAACCATATTGGGCACAGAAGTTGAATTGTCGATAATCGCCCAGAAATCGACTAATGGACGATATAGCCGGAAAAAATTGGCCAACCCCTTATGGAAACGGCGACGAACAATCTCCTCAGGGACATTGTGACCTCCTCTTTTTACACGGTGTGCAATACGCGCCAAGGCTATCTCAATATCATTGACCCATAGAAAGAAGAGGCTGATCCGGTATTCCCGGTCTCTTAAATCACGCAAAAGGCGTAGATAGCCTCTTCCAGACAGCGTAGTTTCAAAACCGAAATCGGTTCCGCTGTCAGCGAGCAGATGAATCCGTTCCAGCATGAGTCTGCCTGCCCTGATGGCTGCACGCTCGGGTGAAAACGGTGAAAGGCCGCTCGCAATCAAATCGGCATTTACAAATTCCAGGCATTCTGCATAGTGAGGCAGGAATTCCCTTGCAAATGTCGTCTTGCCCGCACCATTCGGTCCTGCGATAATATAAAGATTTGGGGAGTCGGTTCTCTTCATTCCGCTTTCCGTTTAGAGATACGCCGGCTATTTTGGTCTATCCAGGTTCACATCCTAAATATAACGAGACGGGGTCATTCATTCTTCACGGTAACAGCAGAAACATTTGGGAAATAGGGGACAAAACTTATTTCACAGGGGAAACGCCCATAGTAGACCGGTTTGAACCGCTCCAAGATCGTTTGGCTTGCCCGATAAATCTGGGACAATATTTCTACAACAAGCCCTTTGTCATACATAAACCGCCTCTTTGTCTATTCTGCCTTTGAGAAAGGTATTCATTTTATCACGATATCTTACAATATCTACAGGCCTGTGAAACTTCTCCTCCAGATCCTGCTTTATCCCTATGAGGTAGAACAAATCAGGCTTCCTAAGTTCCACAACAACATCGATATCACTTTGCATTTAAAAGCCCCCCTCTTATAAGGTATTATAACCATAATAACGAAGGCGCTATAAATGTCAAGTGTAGATGTGTATATACACATTCGGACAGAAATAGTGACAAGCCTTTCTTCACTTCCTTTCCAGCCGTGCCACTGACTCGATATGAAATGTATGCGGGAACATGTCAACGGGCTGGACCTCCGCTACATGGTAGTATTCTTTGAGGAGTTCAACGTCTCGCGCTAATGTGGCTGGATTGCAGGAAACATAGACAATCTTCTGCGGCGCGATCGCGCATACCTGCTTTACCACATCCGGGTGCATCCCTGCCCTTGGGGGATCGATGATCATCACATCAGGTTTTTCCGCAATGTCAGGCAAGAGGTTTTTGATGTCTCCACAGAGAAACTCACAATTGGAGATATTGTTTCTCTTGCAGTTT